>JANYBX010000211.1 GCA_025360615.1 Opitutia bacterium | reverse complement strand
CCGGTTTATTTTAACTTCACGCGCAACACCGCCGTGTCACCGCCCCGGCTCACGAGCAGCACGAACTCCGTGCGCAGCAAGTCCGCCTCGATGGCCGTGAGTTTTTCCACGGCGGCGGCGAAGGTCTTCACCTCGGCTCCGTCGATCTCGCGAATCCAGTCCTCGGGCCGGAGGCCGGCGATGGCGGCGGGGCTGCTGGGTTTTGCAAAATGGGCGACCACGCCGGTGCGGTCAGCCAGCTTCACGCGGCGCGCGACGGCGTCGCCATAGACAAACTCGCGCGCGGTAAAACCGATGCGCTCGAAATATTTCCGCTCCGCCTCGCGCATGAGTTTCGGCTCGTCACCGAGCGTGGCCTTCAATTCCACGCGCTCCGAGCCGCGCAGCACGGTGAACGCCATGGCGTCGCCGGGGAACCGCCGCTCCACCTCGCGCTCCACGTGCGCGACCACGACGCGGTCGGGCTTGAAGCGCGGCAGCGGCTTGCCGTCGATCGCGAGCACGATGTCGCGCGCCTGCATCCCGGCTTTTTCCGCCGGGCTGCCCTCGAGCACTTCGCTCACCACGGCGCCGGACTGCGATTCAAGTTTCAAAAACGCCGCGACCTCGCGGTCCATCGGCTCGAAACCATACGCGCCCAGCCAGGCGAGCGGCCGGCCAAAGACGTTTTTCGGCACGCGCCCCAGATACGGCAGCACTTCCTCGGCGAGTTGAAACGCGCTGCTCTCCTCGACGTTGATCAACATGATCGGCGAGCCGCCGCGATCCATGCGGGAGAACTGCAGAAACGTCTGGCCAAACGAGGTCGACGCCAGCCCGATAAATTCGCCCGCGGCATTAAACACCGGCAAGCCCGGGCCCGCGACTTCCTGCTGCGCGATGGCCGTGCGCTGCGGCAGCGACTGGATGAGCGCGATGTGGCTCTGCAAAATATACGGCGCGAAATCCTCGTCCTTGTTCCGCAGGCCGAGGCCCCAGATTTCCTCCGCCAACGCCGGCACGGGCGCCGGGCCTTTCGCGACGAACGCGGTGATCGGCACGAGCTGCGCGCGGAGTTTTTCCTCCACCCGCACGAAGTGCCAGCCGGTGAGCGCATCCTGCCCGAGATATTCCGCCGTCGAACTCGTGGCCTCGCCCGGCAGGTAAACCTTAAACTCCTTCAACTGCGACGGGGCCACGCGCGGATCGATCGCCGCCGCCGGCAAAATGATCGTGCCGGCCTTGTCCGCCACCACCCCAAGGATGACGTTCGGATGGCGGTCGGTTTCGCTCTCGGTGACATACTCGACGGCGACGACGCACTTGAGCCGCTCCGCCCACAGCGTCGGCAAATCCGCCGCGCGGAGTGGGGAGCCCGCGAGCAACAACAGCGCGGATAGAATCGGGAGCAGACGTTTCATGGTTTGAGAATGTAGAGCGAAACCCGCCGGTCGCGCTGCGCCTCGAAGAGCGTGGGCGCGGGCTTAGCTTCATAGGCGGCGTGCGCGGCCTGAATGACCGCGAGCGAGGCGACTGGTTGCTGGTTGATTTTCCGGATGATGTCGCCGCGCGAGACGCCGGCCACTTCCGCTGGGAACCCCGGTTGCACGCCGATCACGAGCACGCCGTCGGCATCGGGGAGCTGGTTCTCGCGGGCAAAAGTCCGCGAGACCTTGCGCACGCTGAGACCCCATTTGTCCAGCGCCGACTCCTCGCCGACACGGCTTTCGAGTTTCTCCGTGATGACGGTGGTCTCGGTCGTCTGCGCGCCGCGCTTGTAGGTGAGCCGGAGCTTCGCGCCGACCGGCTGGCTCGCGATCAGGTTTTGAATCGGCGGCAGTTGCTCCGGGAAACGGCCGTCCACATTCGCGCCGTCGATCGAGAGCACGATGTCGCCGCCCCGCAGGCCGGCTTTCGCCGCGGGCGAGCCGGGATCGACGCTGTTGACAAGCACGCCGGTGTTCAGCGCGAGCGCGAAATAGTTCTCCAAGTCCTGCAGCGCGCCGGGCATGAGGCCGATGTAGCTGCGCGTGATCGCGCCATCGTGCACGAGGCCGGCGACGATTTTTTTCGCGATGTTGGCCGGGATGGCGAAACCGAGATTGTTCGCGCCGAGATAACCGCGCGAGCTGATGCCGACGACCTTGCCATCCTCGCTCACGAGCGGGCCGCCGGAATTGCCGGGGTTGATCGCAGCATCGGTCTGAAGCCAGGTGTTAAACGCGCCGGTTTCGTAGCCATTCACGCCGTTGGTATCCTCGAAGTAGCGGTTGTTGTTGGAAATGATTCCGCGCGTCACCGTGCGCGTGAGACCGTGGGGCGTGCCGACGGCGAAGACCGTCTGGCCCGGAAAAAGTTTATCGCTGTCGCCAAAATCCGCCGTCGCGAATTTCAGGCCGCGGCGCTTCGCATCGGCGACGTCGATGCGCAGGAGCGCGAGATCCGTCCAGTGGTCCCAGCCGACGAGTTTCGCGCTCACGCGCTCAAGATTCGCGAGCGTGATGCTGAGCTCGACCGCGCGCGGATTTGCGACATGGGCGTTGGTCAGCACGAGGCCGTCCGCCGAAAGAATCACGCCCGAGCCGATGCTGCCGGCGTAGCGACGCGCACCGGATTCGAAGGCGACTTCACGCACGTCGATGCGCACGACGGCGTCGAGGAGCTGGTTGAAGCCCTTGCTCATCGCGGCCTGCGCGGAAGAAATCGCGAGCGACGCGCCGAGCGCGAAGGCGAAGATTGACCGAGCAACCGAAAGATTAACTGTGGAGTGTTTCACGCGATGTCTACCCAGTGCAAAGAATACAACTTCCTAGAGATCGAGCCTCACTGGCAATCTTTCTGGGAAGAAAATCAGTCGTCCCGCGCCGAGCAAAACTCGTCGAAGCCGAAATACTACGTGCTCGACATGTTCCCCTATCCGTCGGGTGCCGGCCTGCACATCGGCCACCCCGAGGGTTACACCGCGACCGACATCGTCGCGCGCTACAAACGCGCGAAAGGTTTTAACGTTCTCCATCCGATCGGCTGGGATGCCTTCGGCCTGCCCGCCGAACAGCACGCGGTGAAAACCGGCACGCACCCGGCGTCGAACACGCAAAACAACATCGCCAACTTCAAGCGGCAGATCAAAGCGCTCGGTTTTTCCTACGACTGGCAGCGCGAAATCGACACGACCGACCCAAAATATTTCCGGTGGACGCAGTGGATCTTTTTGCAGCTCTTCCAGCGCGGACTCGCCTACGTGGACGAGCGTCCCGTGTGGTGGTGCCCCGAACTGCGCACCGTGCTCGCCAACGAGGAAGTCGTGGACGGCAAGAGCGAGGTTGGCGGCTTTCCCGTCGAGCGGAAAAATCTCCGCCAATGGGTGCTGCGCATCACCGCCTACGCCGAGCGCCTGCTCGCGGATTTGAAGGACGTGGACTGGCCCGACTCGACGAAACGCATGCAGGAAGCGTGGATCGGCCGCAGCGAAGGCGCGGAGGTTTTGTTCAAGTTGGAAAACGAAGCGCTCGGTCCGCTGAAAATTTTCACCACGCGGCCCGACACGCTTTTCGGCTGCACCTACATGGTGCTCGCGCCCGAGCACCCGCTCGTGGACGCGCTCACCACACCCGCGCAAAAATCCGCGGTCGAGGACTACCGCAAAAAGTCCGCCGGCAAGAGCGACCTCGAGCGCACCGATCTCGCGAAGGACAAATCCGGCGTGTTCAGCGGCGCCTTTGCGATCAATCCGATCAACGGCGCGCGCGTGCCCATCTGGATCGCCGACTACGTGCTCATGGGTTACGGCACTGGCGCGATCATGGCCGTGCCGGCGCATGACGAGCGCGATTTTGAATTCGCGAAACGGTTCGAGTTGCCGATCAAGCAGGTTGTCATCTCAGCCAAACCAAAATCGATTGAGATTTCGCCGGGGAAATTTGTCGGCGGAGCGATCGGCCCGCTGAAGGAGGCCTTCTGCGAGGAAGGAATCGCCTTTGAGTCGCCCGAGAGTGGTTGGAAAAAAACTGATCCATCTGGTGAGCGCTGCGATCTCAACGGTCTCCCAACTCAGGAAGCCAAAAAGAAAACCAGCGACTGGCTAGAAGCGAAAGGCCTCGGCAAGAAAACCATCAACTACAAGCTCCGCGACTGGCTTTTCTCTCGGCAACGTTACTGGGGCGAGCCGTTCCCGATCGTGTGGGTGAGCGAAGCGGACTACCGTCGCGTGGAAAAGGCACGCGCTGGCTCGCTGCCTTCCGCACCCGTGACGTTTGTCAGCGACGGTATCACGCACTACGCACTGCCACTGCCGGCGGGGGCGCTGCCGCTGGCGTTGCCCGACGTGCAATCGTATCTCCCGAGCGGCAACGGAGAGAGCCCGCTGGCCAACGAAACCGCTTGGCTGGAAATCTGGTTCGACGTCGAGACCGGCGCCGCCGTCCCCGCATCGCAACCGCGTCCCGCCGGCGACGCGTGGGTTCGCGCGCGCCGCGAAACGAACACCATGCCGCAGTGGGCCGGCTCGTGCTGGTATTATCTGCGGTTCACCGATCCGACAAACGCGTCGGCGTTCGCTTCGCCCGAGGCGCTGAAATATTGGGGCGTGCCCGATCTCTACGTCGGCGGCGCGGAGCACGCGGTGTTGCACCTGTTGTATGCGCGTTTCTGGCACAAGGTGCTCTTCGATCTCGGCGTCGTGCCGCAGTGCGAACCGTTCACGAAGCTGTTTCACCAAGGCATCATCCTCGGCGAGGACGGCGAAAAAATGTCGAAGAGCCGCGGCAACGTTGTCAGCCCCGACACGATCATCGCGTCGCACGGCACCGACACGCTGCGCCTCTACCTGATGTTCCTCGGCCCGCTTGAGGCGATGAAGCCGTGGAGCATGCAGCAGATCGAGGGCGTGCACCGCTTCCTCCACAAGGTGTGGCGCAACTGCATCGCCGTCGACGGCGCGGTGAACCCGAAGATTTCCGCGACGCACGCCGACTCCGAGGAACTCACGAAGCTCCTCCACAAAACCATTTCGCGCGTGGGCGAAAATATCGAGACCCTGCGCCTCAACACCGCGATCTCGACCATGATGGAGTTCGTCAACGCCATGCAAAGTGAGTCGCTCGTCAGCCGCGCGACGATGCTGACGTTCCTCCAACTGCTCGCACCCTTCTCACCGCATATCGCTGAGGAACTCTGGGCGCGGCTCGGCGCCGCCGAGGCGAGCGATGGCAAAACGTCGTCGATTCAGGGCACGCCTTGGCCGCGTTTCGATTCAGCAAAACTCACCGCGACCGAGGTAAAACTGGTCTTCCAAGTCAACGGCAAGCACCGCGGCGACCAGCTCGTGCCCGTCGGCCTCGCGCAAGAGGCTGCCGTGCAGTTGGCGCGAGCAAATTCAAAAGTTGCACCGCATCTGGAAGGCAAGACACTCACCCGCGTCATCTATGTGCCCGGAAAAATCCTTAACCTTGTGGTAACCTGACCGAATGCGTAGATATGCCCCTTGCGAGACTCTAACGCCCGACGCCAAATTCGAGGCATGAAACCCAGTCGTTACCCTTCCTTTTTGCGCACTCTCACCTGCCTCGGGGTCGGTGCGTTCGCCGCGACCCAACTCGCCGCCGCCACCAACAGCAAAAACCCCACCAGCAAGTTCTTCGTCTCCGACCTCACGGGTGAATCCCAGGTCAACATCGGCGACAAAATCCTCCCCCTGGAAAAGAAATCCGTCTTCAGCGCCCAAGGCACCATCATCGAGACCAAGACCAAGGCGAACAACTCTCTCGTTTACTCGAATGGCACCGGCATCTTCCTCGACGAAAACACGCGGCTTGAGCTCAAGCGTTTCGCCCAGGAACCCTTCACGCCCAATCGCGTCGATCTCGATACCGAGCCCTCCATTTCCCAGACGCAGGCTTTCGTTTCCCGCGGCGTCGTCGGCCTCTGCACCAGCAAGATGGTTGCCGGCAGCAGCATGACTTACCAAACGCCCCTCGCGAGCGTGAACATCCGCGGCAAACGCATCGTGATCGATAGTGGCGAGGACCTGACTAAGATTTCCATGATCGAAGGCGATTGCACCGTGCGTGGCGGCGACCTCGACATGGGAGGACACCAGCTCCACGAGGGCGAGCAGG
Source organism: Opitutia bacterium (assembly GCA_025360615.1). Classification (GTDB taxonomy): domain Bacteria; phylum Verrucomicrobiota; class Verrucomicrobiia; order Opitutales; family Opitutaceae; genus Tous-C4FEB. The sequence continues at coordinate 10,208 of JANYBX010000211.1, read as the reverse complement.
CGATCATCCGCCGCGGCGCTTTCGGCCAGGCAAACTCCGTCGAGATCGTGAAAATCGCCGATTCCGAGCGCGCCGGCCTTGAGGAGAAAGCCTCCTTCGCCTGCATGGCCCGGCAGACCGTTTATTTCGAAGTCCGTGATCGCTCCGGCAGCGCCAACACCGGAGTCGGCGCCTTTGATGGCGGCGAAGGTGATCGCACCGCCCCCCTCGCATCCACTCCGGGAAATAACACCGGCAACGCCACCACGCCCAACCTCCCCACGCGGTTGGAAATCGTCCCCGTTGAAATCGTCCCCGGCAACCTGCCGGTGGATTTCACGGTCAGTCCCTCGCGGCTCTGACCCGCGCAGCCCCGTCCGACGCATTGAAAGCCACCACCCCACCCTCCCTTCAAAAGCGATTCGTGCTGGTGGCCGTCGCCGTGGCCTGTCTCCTGCCGCACCCGGCGCTCGCCCTCGTCTCGCTCAATGACGGTGCCGACCACATCTACGTCACGGGCACCTTCGGCGTCTCCCAAGACTCGAACATTTTCTACCAAAAGCAGGCCACGTCCGATTTCGTTTACAACGCCGGCCTGAGCGCCGAATACACGAGGCGCGCGGGCTGGATCGGCGTCAACGTCACCGCTGCCATCGCCTCCACTCATTTCGACAAAAACTCCGGCGAGGACTTCCAAAATCCGCAGTTGTCCGCCGAGTTCACCAAGCAGACCGGTCGCACCACCGGTTCGCTCAGCCTCAGCGCCCAGCGTCAAAACCGCGCCGATTCTGACGTGAACCTCCGCACCGCCTCGTGGAACTACGTCTCGGCCCTGAATTTTCACTATCCTGTGATCGAGCGCTACTCCTTCTCCGGCACCCTCGGCTACAGTTGGATCAACTACGAGGACCACACGCTCTACGCCGATCTCAAGACCTACACCCTCGGAGCCAATCTCTTCTACATCCTCGACAACGCCCACGACCTCTTCGCCGGCTACCGCTACCGCCGCGGCGACAGTCCCGGTAACAATGGCTCCAACCCCGGCCGCTTCACCAACATCGATCACGCCTTCAACCTCGGCGTGAGCGGTCGCGTCCTGCCCCGCGTCAACGGCGCCATCTCCGTCGGCTATCAAATCCGCCAGCCCAGAGGCCGCGGCGAACGCGATTATCACGAGCTCACCTCCACCGGCTCGCTCACCTACAGCATCAATAAAAAATCCTCGCTCACCGGCCAGCTCTCGAAAGATTTCTCCACGACCGCCACGGGCACCTCCATCGATTCCACGACCGCGAATCTCAATCTCCAATACGCCATCAACGCCCGCCTCACCGCCTCCAGCGATGTCGGCTGGGGCCGCCACCGGTTTCTCGGCCGCGGTGGCATTATCCCCAAGACCACGCTGCACCGCGAGGACACCAGTTTTAACTGGGATGCCCTCCTCAATTATCGTTTCTCCCAGCACCTGAATGTTTCGGCCGGATATTATTTCTTTGAAAACTGGTCGAACCTCTCGGACGCCGACTTTGTTCGCCATTCGTGGAACCTCAGCCTGACTTCACGGTGGTAACAGCATGAAAACGCCCCTGCCCCGCTCCGCGCTCCTGCTCGGCCTTGCCATGCTCTCCGCGTTCCTCAGTGCCCTGCACCCCCTCCCGGCCGCCGAAAATTCCCCCGCTCCTGCCCGGGCCGAGCGGGTTCCCGTCACCTACCACATCCGCGCCGCCGATAAACTGGGGATCCGCATTTTCCAGGAAGAAGATCTCTCGATCGTCCCCCGCGTCGATGCGAAGGGCACCATCAACCTCACCCTCATCGGCGAACTCCGCATCGCCGGCATGTCCGTGAACGAAGCCGAGCAAGCCATCGCCAACTCCTACCGCGAAAACAAGCTCCTCCGCAATCCGCGCGTCACCATCACCGTCGAGGAATACGCCCCGCGCGAAGTCACGATCGCCGGCATGGTCAAGGAACCCAAACGCTACTCCCTCCCCCTCGAATCCACCATGAGCGTGCTCGAACTCATCGCCAAAGCCGGCGGCTTCACCGACACCGCCAAGGGCAGTGCCGTCATCCTGACCCGCATCCTGCCCGACGGCTCAACCAAGACGATCGAGCTCAACATCGACAGCTTTATTAAAGGCAAGAAAGGCGCCAAGGCCGAGGATAGCTCCTTGCTCCTTGAGCCCGGCGACATTGTTTACGTGCCCGAGCGTGTCATTTAATCACCAGCCCATGGCCGAGGTCCAAAAACACCCCCAGAGCCCCATGGGCCACTACCCCGAGGAAGAAGCCGTCGAGCGCCGGACGCTCCGGGATTACTACATCATTCTCCGCGAACGCATCTGGATCGCCCTCCCCATCGCGCTCATTGTCGCCGTCAGCATGGGCTACTACCAAGCCCGCGAAACGCCGATGTATGAGACGCGCGCGACCATGCAGTTCGAGAAACCCGAGACCGTCGTCACCACCCAAGGCGTCGTCGATCCCTACATCCGCGGCGAAGCCGACCTCAACACCGCGCTCACCGTCCTCTCCAGCCAGCGCCTCCGCACCAAGGTCGCCGAGTCCCTCCCCCCCGAGCAGGTTAAAATCCTCCAGCGCCCCTCCCTCAAACGCCAGCCCCCCGGTCAAGTCGTCCGCCCCCCGGAAAATGTCGAAAGCCTCCTCGGCACCGTCATCGTCGAACCCGGCCGCAACAGCTACGTCATCAGCGTCATCGTCCGCCACGAGGACCCCGAAGCCGCCGCCATCGTCGCGAACGCCTACACGAATCAATACATGCGCTCGGTGATGGGAGATCTGGGCGGAAAGAACGACGACGCCCTCGGTTTCCTCGGCGAGCGCGCCAAGGAATTGGAAAAACAATCCAAGGCCGACGAGACCCGCCTCCAAGCCTATATGAAGGAGCACAACCTCGTCTCCCTCGACAAAAGTATGGACATGGTTTCGTCCGGATTGCTGGCGATCAACACGAACCTCAACACCAACCGCCTCGGCCTCCTCAACCTCGAAAACCTCGTCAACCAAATCGAGACCTACAAAAAGGAGAACCGCCCCCTCCTCGAAATCGCCTACATCGCCGCTCACGCCAGCGTGCCCACGCTGCGCATCCAGCTCGCCCAGTTGCAGCAAAACTACTCCCTCCTCAACGAGCGCTACCTCGAGCGCCACCCCAAGCTCGTCGATGCCGCCAACCAGATCAACGTCACCCAAGGCCAGCTCGACCGCGCCATCGAGACCGCCATCGCCGACCTCAACGCCGGCGTCGCCTCCAGCCGGCAAAACGTCAAAACCCTCGAGGAGGAATACGCCAAGCAGGAGCAGCAGGCGTTTCGCCTCCGCCAACTCGGCGTCGATTTCGGCGACCTCCAAAGCAAAGCCTCCACCTCGAAATTAAATTACCTCTCGATCCTTGACCGGCTCAATCAGACCACCACCACCAAGATCCTGGAAAAAGTTCCGCTGCACATTCTCGACCGCGCGACAATTCCCGGCGGGCCCTACTCGCCCAACATCTCCCGCATCATCCGCAGCAGCATCGGCGTCGGGGTCGTCCTCTTCCTCGGCATCGCCCTCGGCCTGAGCTTCCTCGACGACCGCGTGAAAAGCGCCTGGGACGTCGAGTCCTTCATCGGCGTCAACCTCCTCGGTATCATCCCGAGCCTCAACGGCGTGAAAGAGGACGAACGCCACACCCTTGTCCTCGACAATAGCCAGGCGCCCGGCGTCGAGGCGTTCCTCAGCGTTTACAGCGCCGCCAAGATCACCTCGAAACTCGATTTCCCGAAATCGATTCTCATCACCAGCACCATCCCCGGCGAGGGCAAGACCCTCGTCTCGTCGAACTTCGCCGGCAGCTTCGCCCGCCACGGCAAACGCACCCTCCTCATCGACTGCGATCTCCGCCGCCCGATGCTGCACCGCCACTTCAAGCAGCAGAACGCCGCTGGCCTCATCCCCTGGTTCGAGGCCGGCGCCAGCCTCGACGGCGATCTCACGCGCGACCTCCAACTCGGCATCACCAAGGTCGGCGAAAATCTCTCCCTCCTCACCTCTGGCGGCCGCTCGAAGACGCCCACCGAGCTCCTCGAAAACCCCGTCTTCGGCCAGCTCCTTGAACGGCTGAAAAAATATTACGACCTCGTCGTCGTCGATTCGCCCCCGATGGGCGCCGTCACCGATTCGCAGCTGATCGCCGAGCGTGTCGATGAAGTCATCTACGTCTGCCGCTTCAACCGCGCCTATCGGAAGCACATCAAGCTCTACATCAAGGCGCTCAAGCACGGGAAAAACGACGTGCTCGGCATCGTCCTCAACGGCCTCTCGCCCCGTCGCATCGAATATTATTCGAACTACCGCTACTACCGCAGCTACAAGAAATATTACGGCGCGCAGACCTGAATCAAAAGGCTGAAGGGCTGAACGACTGAAAGGCTGAAACCAGCCGTATCCCCCTCCGCTTCGATTTGCCAGCCTTCCAGCCCTTCAGCCTTTTCTTCATGTCCGCCTTTCTCCCCGCCGGCTTCGACCCGAAAAAACCCGTCGTTCTCATCGCCGGCCAGGGTCTCTATCCGCAACTCGTCGCCCAAGCCATCCGCCGCGCCGGCGTGCCGCTCAAGCTCATCGCCTTCGACGAGGAGACCAGCCCCGAACTCATCGCGACATTTCCCGCCGCCGACCGCCGCACCCTCCTCGTCGGCCAGCTCGGGAAAATGCTCAAAACCATCGAGGAATTCGGCGCGGGCAGCGCCTTCATGGCCGGCCAGATCACGCCCCGCCGACTTTTCAAGGGTCTCCATCCCGACCTGAAAGCCACCCGCATTCTCCTCTCGTTGAAACGCCGCAACGCCGAGACCATCTTCGGCGCCATCGCCGATGAGATCGCCAAACTCGGCGTCACCCTCCTGGACGCGCGCGCCTTTCTCGACGACCAGTTGGCCGCGCCCGGAATCATGACCGGCCGCAGTTTTCCCATCGAGCACGACTACCTCGCGCATGGCATCGAGATCGCTCGCGAATGCGCCCGCCTCGACATCGGCCAAGGCTGCGTCGTGCGCAAGGGCACCGTCCTCGCCGTCGAAGCCTACGAGGGCACCGATGAGATGCTCCGCCGCGCCGGCACGCTAAAAACCGACGGCACCCTCTTCGTGAAAACTGTGAAGGCGCGTCAAGATTTCCGCTTCGACGTCCCGTGCTTCGGCCTGCGCACGCTTGAAACCATGCGCGAAGCTAAGATCGCCGCCGCCGCCCTCGAAAGCGGCCGCGTCATTCTCCTCGATAAGCCCGCCGTGCTCGCCCAGGCGCGCGCCTGGAGCATCAGCCTGCTCGGCTTCGAGTAGACGAGTCCACGCGGTCCGCGGCTTGCGCTCCGTCCCCGGACCACCATCGTCCCCGCCATGCAACCCGACGTGATTGTCGTCACCATCAAAGGCGTCATGCCCACCGCCAACGGCTGTGCCGTGTTCCTCGGCAACGACGCAAAAATTTTCGTCATCTACGTCGACCACTCCGTCGGCAACGCCATCCAGATGACCCTCAACGGCGTGAAACGCGAGCGCCCCAACACCCACGACCTCATCGGCAGCATCTTCCTCGGCCTCGGTGCCAAGCTCGAACACATCGTCGTCAACGACGCCAACAAGGACACGTTCTTCGCCCGTATTCTCCTCCGCATGGAGAATGAACTCGGCAAAAAAATCGTCGAGATCGACGCCCGCCCCAGCGATTCCATCGTCCTCGCCCTTCAGCAAAAACGCCCCATTTACGTCGCCCGCGAAGTCTTCGCCAACGCGCCCGACATGTCCGAAGTCCTCGAGCGCGCCCTGAAGCAGCAATCCGAGGAAAGCGAATCCTCCGACGAGGACGCCGGCTGATCGTGAGCCTGCCCGCTCCGCAGTTCCCCGGCCAGCCGCTCACCGCGCTGGCGCCGATGCAGGATGTCACCGACCTCGCCTTCATGGGCGTGATCGCGCACTACGGCGCGCCCGATTATTTTTTCACCGAGTTCTTTCGCGTCCACGCCGCCTCGCGCCCCGAGAAACACATCCTCCGCTCCATCGACGAAAACACCACCGGCCGCCCCGTCTTCGCGCAGTTGATCGGCGAGGACCTCGCGCAACTCGCGCGCACCGCCACCGAACTCCTCCGCCACCCCGTCGCCGGCATCGACCTCAACCTCGGCTGCCCCGCGCCCAAGGTTTACAAAAAAAATGTTGGCGGCGGCCTCCTCCGCGATCCCGGCCGCGTCGGCGAAATTCTCGCCACCCTCCGCGCCGCCGTCCCCGGCCTCTTTACGGTGAAAATGCGCATCGGCTTCGAGGACGCGCGCCACTTCGACCGCCTCATCGACCTCGTCAACGAGCACCGCGTCGATCTCCTCAGCGTCCACGGCCGGACCGTGAAGGAGATGTATCGCAGCGAAGTTCACTACGACTACATCGCCCGCGCCGCCACCCGCGCGCGTTGCCCCGTCCTCGCCAACGGCAACATCACCTCCGCCGCCACCGCCGCCCGCGTCCTCGGCGAGACGCGCGCCGCCGGCGTGATGATCGGCCGCCACGCCATTCGCAACCCGTGGATTTTCCGCCAGTGCCGCGAAATTTTTTCCGGCCAGCCTGTCACGCGCCTCACCCTCGCCGACGTGCGCGACTACGTCGAACGCCTCTACCGCGCCACGCAAACGCCCGAACTCCTCGAGCGCTATCACGTGAACAAGATGAAAAAATATCTCAACTTCGTCGGCCAAAGCGTGGACGCCACCGGCGCGTTTCTCCACGACATGCGCCGCGCCGAAACCGAGACGGACCTCTTCACGATCTGCGACCGCCACCTCCTCGCCGAGCCGGCGAAAGAATTTTCCCCCGAGCCCTACCCCGGCGTCATCGCCCGCCCGAATTGCGAGACCCCCGGTGCCGCCACCGACGGCTGCTCGCTCGAAACGATCACGGCCTAGCCCGATCCGCCCCCGGCGAAGTCTCTCCACTAAACCCCCGCGCGGGGTGGCAGGGCGTTAGCAATTGGCATTTTCTATCGCCGCGAAGAAACGGTTGCTCCGCCGAAAACAAATCGCTGATTTATGACACACCAAGAGCATGTCAGCCACTCTACGCTCGCCCGCTTTTTTTTCTCACCGGCTCGCCTTGTGCGCCGTGCTGATCGCGGGCCTCGGCCTCAGCCTGCTGCTGCTTCGTCAGGCTCGAAACAGTGAACAAGCCCGCATTGCGGCCGAGCTCTCACGCCGCGCCGATGTGCATCACACGCTCGTTCGCGAGGTATTCAGCCAATACGACGACGCCCTCTTCGGCCTGCGCTCCCTGTTCGTCGTCAACAGCACCGTCTCCCGCGACGATTTCGCCCGCGCCACGGATCCGCTCGCGGCCCGCCATCCCGGCGTGCGTGCGTTCGAATGGGTCGCCGCCGTCGCTCGGGAAAACCGCCCCGCGAGCGAAACCGCGCTGAGTCGCGATTATGCTAGGAATGGATTGCGTTTCACCGAACTCGATTCCGCGGGACAGCTCGCCGCCGCCGCCGACCGACCGGAATATTATCCGATCGCCTGCATCGAGCCGCTCGCCGGCAACGAACGCGCCCTCGGCTACGATCTGAAAACCGGTCCGACCGTTTCCTCGCTCGAACTCGCGCGCCAAAACCGCGCCTTTGTGCTCACTCGCTCAGTCCCCCTCGTGCAGGAAGTCGGCAGCGGGAAATTCGGCGTCATCATGATCCGCTCCGTCTATCGCGAGATCGGAGGCACCGAAAAATTCATCGGCTTCGTCCAAGGCGTTCTCCACCTGCCCGAGGTCTTCGCGGCCGTGGAAACTCGTCACCCCGATCCCGTCCTTGAAGAACTCGTGCTCGACAGCTCCGAGCCCGATCCCGCCCGGCAGGTGCTTTATTACCACGGGGCCGGCGGAACCTCCGTCCCTTCCGAAACGGAATTTCGCCGCACGCTCAGCGGTGAACAACTCCTCTCCATCGGCGGGCGCGAGTGGCGCCTGCTCTACCGGCCCCGCGCCGGCTGGATGCACGAGCAGTTGACCGATGTGCCCTGGACCCGCGCCGGCAGCGTCCTGCTCGTCACTGGCCTGCTCGCCGGCCTCCTCCATGCCTTTGGCCGGCGCACCCAGCTCGTGGCGCGCGAAGTCGTCGAGCGCACCGCTGACCTCCGCGCCACGCAGGCCCGCTTGGAGGAGGACGTTCGCCGGCGCACCGCCGCCGAGTCCGCCCTGCGCGAAAGCCAGCGCCAGCTCGACAGCCTCATGCACAGCCTCCCCGGCGTCGTGTATCGGTGCCGCTACGACAAACACCTCAGCGTCGTCTTCGTCAGCGAAGGCGCCTTCGCGCTCACGGGTGCCACGCCCGAGGATTTCCTGCAGGGTCGCGTGCATTTCCGCGAGCTCATCCACCCCGCCGATCTCGAGCGCGTGCGCGCCTCCACCCGCGAGGCGATCGCCAGCCGCCGCGACATGGAGGCGGAATACCGCCTCAACGCCCGCGATGGCCGGGAAAAATGGGTGCTCTCCCGCGCGCGCGGCGTTTACGACGCCAACGACAAACTCCAGTTCCTCGAAGGCCTCGCCATCGACATCACCGCGCAGAAAAAAGCCGAGATCGAGGGCATCGCCCTCGAGCGCAAACTCCTCGAAGGCCAGAAACTCGAAAGCCTCGGCCTGCTCGCCGGCGGCGTCGCCCACGACTTCAACAACCTCCTCACCGCCATCCTTGGCAACGCCGGCCTCGCCCGCCTCAGCATCCCCGCCTCGGCGGTCTCCGCGGAAACCGCCCTCCGCCAGATCGAGATCGCCTCGCAACGCGCCGCCGAACTCTGCCGCCAGATGCTCGCCTACGCCGGCAAAGGCCGCTTCGTCGTCGAGCCCACCGATCTCAGCCTGCTCATCGACGGGCTCCGTCCCCTCCTCAAAATTTCCGTCTCCCACCGCGCCACGCTCACCCTCGACCTCGCGTCGCGCCTGCCCGCCGTCATGGCCGACGGCACCCAGCTCCGCCAGATCGCGATGAATCTCGTCATCAACGCCTCCGAGTCGCTCGGCGACCACGGCGGCGAGATCGCCGTCTCCACCGGCCTCATGCGCGCGGATGCCGCCACGTTCGCCACCGCCGTCGCGGGCTCGGAACTTTCCCCCGGCGAATACATTTATTTGGAAATCCGCGACACCGGCCACGGTATGACACCCGACGTGCTCGCCAAGATCTTCGATCCCTTTTTCACCACCAAATTCACCGGCCGCGGCCTCGGGCTGGCCGCCGCCCTCGGCATCGTGCGCGGCCACGGCGGCGCGCTCCGCGTCGAAAGCGCGCCCGGCCGCGGCACGAAGTTCCGCCTGCTCCTCCCGCCCGTCCCCGTCGCCTCGGCCCAATCCCAAGCCAGCAACTCCGCGACCCCGTGGCGCACGACCGCCCGCGCCCTCATCATCGACGACGACGAGCCCGTGCGCGAAGTCACCGCCGCCATGCTTCAGTCCTTCGGTTTCAAAACGAAGGAGGCCCCCCACGGCCGCGCCGGCCTCGCGCTTTTCCGCGAGGATCCCTCCTACGACGTCATCGTGCTCGACCTCCTCATGCCCGAGCTCGACGGCGAGGCCACCCTCCTCGGCCTGCGCGAGCTGCGCTCCGATGTGTGTGTGCTCATCATGAGCGGCTACCACGAGGGCGACCTCCTGAAGCGCCACGCCGGCGGCGGCCCGCTCGGCTATCTCCACAAACCCTTCAAGCGCGGCGCCCTCGAACGCGCGATTCGCGACCTCCTCGGCTGACGATACGCCTGCCCGCGCTGCGCGCCTTCGCCCTCGGGCTCCCGCACTCCACCTGGGTCAAACAGTGGGGCGAGTGCCTCGTCTTCAAGGTCGCGGGGAAAATGTTTCTCCTCATCGCCCTCGACGGCGAACTCATCGACGGTGTCATCTTCAAATGCACGCCGGAAGAGTTCGATGAACTCACTGAAATCGAAGGCATCGGCCAGGCCCCCTATTGCGCGAAACGCCTCTGGGCGCGCGTCGCCGATCTCGATGCCCTGCCCGCCCGCGAACTCGCACGCCGCATCCGCCGCAGCTACGACCTCGTCATCGCGAAACTCCCGAAAAAGACCCGCGCCACACTGCCAACCTCCGCCCTGCCCCCCATCCATCCTGGAACCATAAAATCCAGTTTGTAATATAATACGTTACAAAAACTGAGAGCAGCCGAACCAAGTTTGTAACGTATTA
>JANYBX010000210.1 GCA_025360615.1 Opitutia bacterium | reverse complement strand
GTGTTGCGCTGGCTGGTTTACCGGCGGGCCGCGAGGGTGGTTTGCCCGACGACCGGTATCCGCGATCATTTGTGCGCGCGCATTCCCGGACGATTTGCGGTGCTCGGATATCCGGTCGATTTGCTGCCGGGTAATCCACCGCCGATGCGGGCCCGGACCACGCTTATCTTCAGCGCCGGCCGGCTTGCTCCGGAGAAAGGGCATGATGTGCTGATTGCGGCTTTTGCTCACGTGCGGGCGGTGCATGCTGACTGGCGACTGGAAATTGCGGGGGATGGTCCGCTGCGTCCGGCACTCGCCGCGCAAATTTCATCGACGGGTCTCAGGGAGGCTGTCGACTTGTGCGGGCATCTGACGAATGCGCGCGAGCGGATGGGTGATGCGGCAATCTTTGTGTTGGCTTCGCGGGCCGAAGCTTTTCCGATGGTCGTATGCGAGGCGATGGCCGCGGGGGCGGCGGTGATTGCGGCGGATTGTCCGACTGGACCAAGGGAGATGATCACTGATGGGGTGGACGGTCTGTTGGTGTCGCCGGACGACGCGTCGGCGCTCGCGGGGGCAATCTTGCGTTTGATTGGGGACCCGAAATTGCGCGAGGCGCTTTCGGCCGCGGCGAAGGTCAGCGCGGCACGGTTTGGTGCTCAGGCGGTGATGCCCCGTTGGAGCGCGCTTGTCCATACGGTGACCGGGGGGCGCACATGAAGTTGACGTTTGTTATCGACAGCTTGGCGATTGGCGGAGCGCAAAAGCACCTGCGGCAATTGTCCGTGGGGCTGGCGAACCGTGGGCACCGGGTGGAGGTCATCTGCCTCAACGATGTCTGTCATCCTGTTATGGCTTCGCCAATGGTCGAGGCGGGAATTCGGCTGACCGTGATCGGTCGGCGGGCGATGCTGTGCGGGGTGGGATTTTGGCGCCTGGTCCAATTGCTGCGTAGAACACGGCCGGATTTGCTCGTAACCATTCTGTTTGCCAGCACCGTGGCGGGACGTCTGGCGGCGGCGGTGACGGGCGGCCTGAAGGTCGTCACGTGCGTGCAGGCGCGCAATATCAACTATCGCTGGTGGCAGTTCCTGCTCCTGCGCTTGACGGCCGGATGGTCGCGAAAATTTGTTTTTAACAGCCGGTCCGCGATCCCATTCGCGTGTGACCGGGAAGGCGCAAGCACGGAACGATGTGTCTATGTGGCTAACGGCGTCGAAGCTCCGCTTTCCCGGGAGCAGGGTGCCCGTGTGTCGTGGATCGAACACGGTCTACCGTTCCAAGACGACGATGAAATTGTGGGGACGATTGGCCGGCTCGATCCGCAAAAGGGATTCGCTGATTTGCTGCGGGTGTTCGCGCCGTTGGCAGTGAAGCGACCGCGGGCGCGGCTCCTGATCGTCGGAGCTGGGTCGCAGGAAGCGAAGCTCCGTGCGCTGGTGAGGGAGTTGGATTTGTCGGCTCGGGTGTGCTTCGCCGGCGAGCGGACAGACTGTGCAGCATTCCTCGGATCTTTGACGGTGTATGTGCAGCCCTCCATCTTTGAAGGGACCCCGAATGCATTGATGGAAGCGATGGCCGCTGGTGTGCCTACGGTGGCTACCGCGGTTGATGGCACGATGGAGCTCATCGAAAATGGGGTCACAGGCTGGCTGGTGCCGGCGCAAGACCGTGAGGTCCTGTTGGCCGCGCTGCTGGCAGTCCTTGAAACGCCGGAGAAGAGGAAGGTTGTGGCGGCCCGCGGACGACAGGAGATTTTTGAGCGCTTTCCGTTGGGCAGGATGATCGACGACTATGCGAAAGTATTCGAGGCGTTGGCCAGGGACGAGCCGGCCGCAGTATGTCGAGAAAAAGCGTGACGTGGCCAGCGCTCCCCGCTGGGGTTCCACATTTCTAAGCGATGACAACAAAGATTTTCGTGACCGGGGCCGCCGGTTTCATTGGCAGCCATACTGTGGATGCGCTGCTGGCTGCGGGACACGAAGTGGTGGGCGTCGACAACCTTCGGACGGGCCGCCTTGAGAATCTGGACGGAGCACTGACTTCATCACGTTTTCGCTTCGAACGGTTGGATGTGACGGAGGTGGATTTGCTGAGTCGGTTGATGGTGCACGAGCGGCCGGCGGCCATGATCCATCTGGCGGCGCTAGTCAGCGTGCAGGAGAGCATCGCGGATCCAGCGCTGAATTTCCGGCTAAACGTGGCAGGCACGCAGGCGGCGATCGAAGCTGTGCGCAGCGCGGGTGTGCCGCGAGCGGTGTTTGCTTCTTCGGCGGCTGTCTATGGAGACAGTGATGCATTGCCGTTGGGAGAAACGTCGCCCAAGCGTCCGCTCAATCCCTATGGGGCCGCGAAACTTGCCAGCGAGGAATTGCTGTTGGGAGCGGCAAGGACTTTCGGCTTCACCGCGGTGTGTCTGCGGTATTTCAATGTTTTCGGGCGGAGACAGCGCGCCGATTCACCCTATTCGGGCGTGATTTCGATTTTTCAGGAACAGTTGAGGCGTGGATTGCCCTGCACGGTTTTTGGCGATGGCCGTCAGACGCGCGATTTCCTCCCGGTGGGTGACGTGGCTCGGGCGAATGCACTCGCCGCCACGGTGGCGGACCTGGAGAGCGGCGCGATGAACGTCTGCACCGGCAGGGAGATTTCGTTGCTGGAGACATTCGCAGCGCTCTGTAGCGGCGCCGCGGCGAAGGGCGAATGCCAATATGCACCAGCGCGCGCGGGAGATATCCGGCGGTCGGTCGGCGACCCGGGGGAGGCTTGGCGAAGGATGGGATTTCGGAGCGAGCAGCCGTTTGCCGATGCGTTGCAACCGGCGTTGCAGGGCACTCGGGGCGGCCCACCCGAATAAAGTTGAACGCGTGTTGAGGGTGCCGTCTCGTGGCTCTTTGGCCAATCGCATGATACTTTATCAACAGGAGTCAGTGTGGAGATTGCTCAATCCGGCGAGCGTTGCGGTGCAACTCTGGCGGCAGCGCGGGCTTCTAAAGCAGCTCACGCAACGGAACGTCGAATTGCGACACAAGGGCAGTCACCTTGGCATTGTGTGGTCGCTTGTGAGTCCATTGCTGACGTTTGGCGTCTACGTTTTCGTATTTGTCGGCGTCTTTGAAGGGCGATTCGGGAGCGGGCCCAAGGAGACGGCGATGGACTTTGCGCTCGGCGTTTTCGTCGGTCTGAGTGTGATCCAGTTTGCCGTAGAGACGCTGAGTCTGGCACCGCAGGTAATTGTGACGAATCCCAATCTGGTTAAAAAGGTGGTGTTTCCTCTCGAGGTGTTGCCGGTGGCGGTCGTGAGTGCGGCGTTCTTTCACTGTGTGATCGCCTTCGGCTTGGTTTTGCTGGCGACGGCGTTTTTCGGCCCCGGGCTGACGTGGGCCGTGCTGTGGTTGCCGGTTATCTTGATGCCAACGTTTTTGCTTGGCTTGGGTATCGCTTGGTTGCTTGCGGCGGTCGGGGTCTTCTTGCGCGACATGGTGCAGATCGTGCAGCTTTTTTCGCTGCTGCTTACGTTCATGAGCGCGACGTTTTACCCGGCGAGCAAGATTCCGGTGGCGCTGTCGTTCCTAAAATGGAATCCACTTCTGATTACGGTCGAGATGGCGCGCGATGTCCTGCTATGGCACCGGCCGGTATCAGTGGGGGCACTGGGGTATCTGTTTCTAGTGGGCCTCGCGGGCTGTGCCGTCGGTCACGCTTTTTTTTGCCGAATGAAGCCGGCGTTTGCCGACGTGCTATGAGCATTTCGTTGCAGGGCGCGGAGCCATTGCCGGCCGTTAGCGGTGATGTGGCGATCCGGCTGGACGGAGTCGGCAAGGCTTACCGCATCTGGCGCGATCCCGCAGCGCGACTAAAAGCGGCGCTTTGGCACGGAGCTGCGAGAGCGTTGCCCCCGTTGCGGGATAGAGCGGATGCGGCGCAGGCGGCATTGTGCCACGACTTCCACGCGTTGCGGAATATTTCGATCGAGGTGAAGAGGGGCGAATCACTGGGAATTATTGGTCGAAACGGTTCAGGAAAATCTACATTGCTCCAAATCATCGCTGGCACGTTGGCACCGACAACCGGGAGAGTGGAAATCGCTGGACGAGTCGCAGCGCTGCTTGAATTGGGATCAGGCTTCAACCCGGAGTTCACCGGGCGCGAAAACGTACAGCTCAACGCTGCTATCCTCGGCCTGAGCGAGGCACAGGTTGCGGCGCGGTTTGACGATATCGCGGCGTTCGCCGATATCGGCGAATTTCTTGAGCAGCCGGTAAAAACTTACAGCAGCGGGATGATGCTGCGGTTGGCTTTTGCGGTGCAAACCGCGGTCGAGCCGGACGTTTTGATCGTCGACGAGGCATTGGCCGTGGGGGACATGTTTTTCCAAGCGAAGTGCATGACGCGCCTGCGGCGGATGCTAGACAATGGTCTGACGCTTTTGCTGGTGAGTCATGAACCGGGAACTCTGAAAAGTCTCTGTCAGCGGGCACTGTTGCTCGATAAAGGGGTGTGCCTGCTCGCGGGCACGACTGACCGAGTCGCCGAGCGGTATTTTGCGCTGAAGGTAGAGAGTCCGTCCCTCGCGGCACCTGCCGACGCACCGGCCTCGGGTGATACCTCTGACCACGAGTGGAACGAATTTGTAACGGATCGAGTGGCGTTCGATAAACGCGCCTCCTACGGCCGATCGGGTAACCGGAAGGCTGTTTTCACCAAGGTCGCGTTGTTGGACGAAAGCGGCAGTGAGATCGAGGCCGTGGCGTTCGGGCAGGCCTGCCGACTGCGGATCGCAATCACGGTTAAGGAGGGCATCGAGTCGTTGGCTTGGGGTGTTCATATCCGCGACGCACTGCAGCGGGAAGTACTCTATACGGACAACACGCGATTTGGATTCGACCTAACGTCCCTCGCACCCGGAACCCGCCTACTTTTCGAGTTGCGCTTTGAGCTTTCGCTCAAGGAGGACCGCTACACGGTGCATGTTGGATGCGGCGAGCCGATTGACCTTGCTCAGGGTCAGGCGGTTTACTCGGACCTCATCCCGATCGCCTGTCAGTTTTATGCCGCCCGACCGAAGCCGTATCCCATCTACGCGCCGGTGTTTCTGCATTCGTCGGCGACTTGCAAGCGCATAGCGGGCGCCCAAGCCTGAGGGGCACGAAGGCATGAGTATACCCATTCGATCCGACTATTTGGCATTTGGGCGTCCTGATTTTACGGAGGAGGAGATAGATGCCGTCGCCCGCGTGATGCGGTCGGGCTGGGTGGGAATGGGGCCGGAAACTCAGTTGTTCGAGAGCGAGCTGGCCGCGGCTATTGGCGCCGCCCACGTGGTGACCGTCGATTCCTGCACAAGCGCCCTCACC
>JANYBX010000207.1 GCA_025360615.1 Opitutia bacterium | reverse complement strand
CCAGGTGCAGTTGATGGAGCGCAGCCGGTGTTTCAGCTCGGGGAAAATGACGTGCAGTACCTGCCACAACGTTCACCAGCCGCAGCGCGATGCCGTCGCTTTCGCGGCGCGCTGCCTCGCCTGCCATCAGGTCGGAAACTGCGGCGCCTTCGCGAAGGAGGGGCACGCCATCGACACGAAGTGCGTCGATTGCCACATGCCGTTGCAAAAGACGCAGCAGATCATCTCCAGCCTCAACGGTCGCACGCTGCAACCGGAGGTGCGCAGTCATCTGATCGCGATCTATCCACGCGTAGCGCCGTCGCCGTGAGCACGGGCACCTCACATTTTCAGAGTCGCGCGCGGGCGTCAGTGGGCAGCAGCGTCAGCGCGAGTTCGCGCAATTTCGGATCAGTGATCGGCACGTCGAGCGCCTTGCTGAGCACGAGCAATCGGTAGAGCGAGCCCGCGCCGAGCGAGCGAATCCGCGCCTCGTTTAGCTCGGCCATGCAACGCTTGAGCTGCGGGCGCGCGAGTTCGCCGTGCGTTCCTTGCGCGAGCACGATGGCGAGGCTGAGCCGCCGGTCCCACGGCAAGGTCCGGTCGAGACCGTTGGTGAGATTTTGCCGGATGGTCGTGAGCACCTGATCGAAGGCTACCGCGTTGCCGCGGGCTTTTTCGATCTGGGCGCGGCCGAGTAGCGCGACGAGGTTGGCGGGGAAAATTTGCAACGAGTCGTTGACGGCGGAGGTCAGCGCGGCGTCCTGCATTTCGAGCGCATACTCGGCGAGACGGCTCAGCGAGAGCGCCCGATCCGTGTCGCCGGTGATCTTCAGGACTAGGACGGACTGGCCTTCGAACCCGGCGATTTCCGGCAGGCGGTAGGGCAGGGGCTGAAGCCACGGCGGCAGCGCCCAGCGGTGCAGCGCGGCCAGAAACGTGTCGGCGGGATTGTGCTTCGTCCACTTCACGAACTCGTCCATCTCCGTGTCCCACGAAGGGAGAATAATGTGAGTCACGCCGCGTCGCTCCAGCAGCGCCTGCGCTTCGTCCGCGGTGGTTGCGCCGAGGATGTTCACGGCGGCGGCCATGCCCTCGCGGTTTTCCCAGTTGGGTGAGCCGAGTCCGCGCAACCCGCCGTGAAACCACAGCCCGGGTGTGCGCTCCGGTGCGGCCAGCACCACCGCGCCGCCTGCATCCGCATGGTCCGCGATCCAGTGCGCGAGGTCCCGCTCGACCAAGCCTTCCGCTTCGAGGCGCGTGAGGGGAGCGGCGTCGCCCACGTGGATCGTGCCCGCGAGATGAATGATTCCCGGGAGCAGGCAAACGGCGATGGTCAGCCACGACCGAAAATTTTGCCGCGATGCGGCGGGCAACAGCAGCACCAGCAGCGCGAGCTGCGCCATCGTCCACCCCTGCAACTGCGCACACGCCATCGCCGCGCTGGCGAGCACCACGCTGCCGACAATGATGACCGTCGCTTGGCCGGCAGGATCGCCATCGCGTCGAAACAAGGAACGCGCCGCGGGAATCAGCAGCAGGAACGGCAGGCACGTCGCGAGCACCGCGAGGGCCTGGCCATCCTGTTTGAGCCAGAGCGCGAGATTACCCGCGACCGCGCCATTCGGGAGATTGGTCACGCGGGAGGCCTGCGGATTCGCGATGAGAAACGCGGAGCTGTCGGTCAGCGCCATTGTCACGGGCAGCGCGGCAAGCGCTATGAGTGCGATCGCGAGCGTTGAGACCGTCCGGGCATTCGCGCGCGCTTCGCCCGCGTGCCACGACTCCGCGAGCGAGAGCAACAACCCCAGCCCGATCCAACCCACGCCGTAGAGCGGATGGTTTGCCTGCAGTCTCATGTCCAGGTGAGCGGGGAAATATTCCGCGAAGTAGGCCGCCAAGCTCGTCAACGCGCCCGCGAGCGCCCAGCTATTCCACGGCCGCGGCGGCCGCGGCGGCCGTGTCGCGGTGGAGCGGCGGAATTTTCCCCACGCGGCGAGCAGCAACGCTCCGACCCCGATGCTGATGAGCACGGGCACTTCGGTCGCGACGCCGATCCACAAACCGAGTCCGCCCGCCACGCCGGAAAAAATAAATGAGCGCCGCTGGCCGCTTCGCAGTCCGTCCACCACGAGCAGCACGCTCGCTCCCGCGCAGACGAGGACGAGGCCGTGATCGTCCGGCACGCCGGGCAGAAATTCTCCCCCCAGTGGAAACAGCGCCGCGAATCCGGCGGAAAACAGCGCGGCCGCTTGCCATCCGAAACGCCGGGCCACGAAGACCGTGCCCACCACGAGCATGAGCAGATGCAGCAGCGGCCCGGCCCAAAGCGCGGTGGTCTCCAGCGCCGCTCCGCCCGCCTGGCCGCTCACTCTCTCCACCCCCCAGGCGACGGAGAGGGGCTTGGGCAGCCCGACCGCGAAATCGCGGCTGACATCGAGGGTGGTGGTGACCTGGTAGAACCGCTGGGTCGAGAGGTGGAAATAGGTCGGGCTGGCCGGGCCCAGGGTGGCGTTGAGGGTGTTCTCCCCATCCAGCTGGGCGTTGTCGACGCCGGCGGTGGTGGAAAGATCCCAGTCCCAGCCCCGGGTCGCGCCCCGAGCGCCCACCGCCAGCTGGCTGTCGATCTCGAAGATCCTGCGCAGGGCGTTGAAGCCCAGGGGATAGACCTCCGGCAGGGCGGTGGTGGTGTTGGGCCGGGTGAGGTTGTTGGGCAGGAAGCTGCCGGTGTTCTTCTTCGACGC
>JANYBX010000178.1 GCA_025360615.1 Opitutia bacterium | reverse complement strand
CACCCGCAACCCCCGCTTTCCGCAAAAATATCCCCGCCGATCCCTGACAACTTGTAACGTATTATATTACAAGTTTGATCAGCTAATTCAGGAGCAATATCACGAGGAGCGTTCCTTTATTTGTAATATAATACGTTACATGTTCTTTCAGCGTCGCTGGATCGTCGGAGGGGAGTTGGCGCGGGCGGGAGGCGGAGCAGGGCGCGTCTTCACGGGTTCGCGGCGAGATTGACACCGGCGCACCCGACTCGCGAAATTCCCCTCGTGAGCATCCCCGCCGCGCGCGAAAAATTCCGTCATTTCCTCACCCAAAAGGGCCTCCGTGTCACCAACCAGCGGCTCGCCATCTTCGACGCCGCGTTCGCCCAACCAGAACATTTCACCGCCGAGCAACTGCTCGATTTCGCCCGCGTGATCGACGACTCCGTCTCCCGCGCCACCGTTTACCGCACGCTGCCGATCATGACCGAGAGCGCGCTGCTGCGCGAGGTGGACATCGGCTCCGGCGAAAAATATTACCGGCCCAACGCCGGCAGCGCCAACTCGCAGGTCGCGCAGGTCGTCTGCCTCGACTGCGACAAAATCTTCGAAGTCAGCGCACCGTTCATGGAGTGGTATGGCAGCACGGTCTCCTCGAAGCTCGGCCTCACGCCCGTCTCCCAACGCCTCCAGGTGAGCGCGCACTGCGACTCGTTTCGCAAAACCGGCACCTGCCCGCGTCGCGGCTGATTTTTATCGAACGATGGCCAGGGACAAAAATTCGGACTCCGCCTTTGAGATCAGTTTTTTTGAAAACGTGCTGCGTCGCGATCCCGGCTATGCCGACGTAATCGAGATTCTCGGCGGCCTCTACACAAAACACGGCCGCGTGGCCGACGGCCTGAAGATGGACCGCAAGCTCGTGAAGCTCCAGCCGGCCAACGCCACCGCGCACTACAACCTCGCGTGCAGCCTCGCCCTCAGCCGCCGCAAAGCCGACGCACTCCGCACCCTCCGCCACGCCGTGCACCTCGGCTACCGCGACTTCGATTGGATGGAGCAGGATCCCGATCTTGAGCCGTTGAAGAATCATCCCGAGTTCGTCGCGCTGCTGGAGCAGCTCAAGCCCCACAGCTGAGCCGGCGCACCGCCGCCCGGGCTTAGCGCGCATTTTCACGCCGCTCCCGTCGCGGCCCGGCCCCGTCTCGTTTTCCGCCCATGCCTGATCGCACCAGCCCAGCGCTCCCGCGCCCCTTCCTCCGCGTGGCGACGGCGCCGCTGCTCTGGGGCGGGTCGGCCTTCCTGTTTTATTTTTACTACGCGCAGTTTATCCCGGCGGTAAATTGGAACGCCATCGAGCTGATCATCGCCCGGCATCTCATCGACCACGGCGCCTACGCCACGAGCATCGACTACCCTTCAGCCCTCACTTGGCGGCCCGTGTTCCCCACGCTGACCGTGGCTTTTTTCGAACTGTGGACGGACGACCCGATCCGTATTTACCAAATCATCTGCGGCGCATCGCTCGGTTGCCTGACGGCCACGATGTTTCTTTCCGGACGGATGCTGTGGGGCCGGACCGCCGGCCACCTCGCCGCCCTCGGCACGGTGGCGTGCCCGGCGCTCACCACCTACCTCATCGGCCATCTGCATTCCTACTCCCACCTCATCACCATGGGGGTGCTTGGCCCGGCTCTCCTCGTCAGCGTGCGCCTGCTGCGCGACGCCGATTCGGGCCCGCCGGTATCCGCGTGGCTTCACGGGCTCGCGGGCACGCTCTGGGGGCTCTGCTACCTGTGTCGCAGCGAACTATTGCTCTTCTTTGCGGCGCACGTGGGAGCCCTCGTCTATTTCAACCGCCGACAACTTCCCCTGCGAAATCTGGCCGTCACCCTCGTGCCTTTCCTGCTGCTTTTCGTTTCCTACAATTTCAACGCCGGCCGTGCGGCGGACCGGGACGGCCTGCTGATCCGAAAGACCATTTACCCCATGTATATCAGCCAGGGCTGGGCCGACCCGCCCCCGGACATCGGCCCCGACATCGAGGGCGACGGCTACCTTTACGCCATCAAGCTCTACGGCGATCCCGTCGCCAACGGCGAAAGCATGCTCACCGCGATCCGGAAAAACCCGGCCGCCTTCGGGCGGCGCCTGCAGCTCAACGCCCGGTCCTTCTATTCGCGCTACCTCGATCGGGATTTTTTTTCGCCGGCCTGGGGCCTCGCCGCCCTGCTGCTCGGCGCGTTGGCGCTCCTCCGGCGGCCCGCGCTGCCGAACCGCCGCTGCGTCGGCTGGCTGTTCGCGCTTTTTCTGGCCTCCCACTTTATCCTGATCCTGCACATCGACGCGCGCTACCTGACCATCAACCTCCCGCCGTTGATCCTGCTCGCCGCCGGGGGCAGCGCGCAACTGATCGGGTGGCTACGCCTCCTCCCTCAGCCGGCCCGCGCCGGTCTCATCGCGGGGGTGTTCGCCGGTCTGGCCTATGGCTCGCCCGGCCAGTGGCGGCGGCTCGTCCACCCCGGCGACCGCCACCCGCAAAACATCGCCGCCATGCGGTCGCTCGGGGAACATTTCCGCCGCGTCGTCACCACCCCTCGCCTGCAAAAAAATCGCGAACCCCACATCGGCTTCGTCTTCCCGGCGCAGTCCACGCTGTCGGCCGAGGACCAGTTCCTCCTGCCGTATTTTTCGCACACGGCGTGGATCAACCGCGGCGCGGAAGGCGCGTTCCCCCGCGGAAAATTTTATTCCTTTCGCG
This sequence comes from Opitutia bacterium, assembly GCA_025360615.1. Lineage (GTDB taxonomy): Bacteria > Verrucomicrobiota > Verrucomicrobiia > Opitutales > Opitutaceae > Tous-C4FEB. The sequence goes on along the minus strand of JANYBX010000178.1, from coordinate 68 downwards.
ACTGCGCGGAAGACTACCAATACGTGCCGGCGGAAAAAATCGGCAACCCCCTCGTCACGCGCAACGGC
>JANYBX010000162.1 GCA_025360615.1 Opitutia bacterium | reverse complement strand
CGAACGGAGAAGCGTCACGGACGCGACTGACATCGCCGGCACTCGCGAAGTGCTCCACTTCAACATCGCTTTCACCGGCACCACCATCGCGAACGACAACAACTCGGCCGCAAACACCACGAACAATTCGTGGACGAAGAGCGGCGTCTCGGTCAGCTCGGGGGATTTCCAGAGCGTGGATGCCACCCAGATGGACAACACCCGTCCGTCCGACGGTTCCCTTCCCTCGATCACCTTCATGCACCTGAACAGCGGCAGCGACCTTGCCGGCTTGGGCTGCTTCTGAGTTTCTTCCTCCGCTCCGCATCCCGGAGTCGTCGCGGAAACGCGGCGACTCCGGCGATGCGCCGAGCGTTTATCTTTAATGTCTCTGCGGAGTATCACACTTTCCCTTTTCTTTTCGACGCTCTTCGTGGGCGGGGCCCTGGGTGTGGCCGCCGCTCCGACAGACCGGAGCGCCCCCGCCGCGCCGCCGCTTTCGCCGCCTGAACTTGAAACCATCGAGCTGGGAAACGGCATCACCATGGAGTTCGTGCGGGTCGCCCCCGGTACTTTCCAGATGGGTTCGCCCGACGAAGCCGCCGGCGCTAGCGACGAGACGCCCTGCCATAAAGTCACGCTCACCCAGCCTTTCCTCTTCGGGAAATGCGAAGTCACGCAGGAACAATGGTCCCAAATCATGGGCCGCAATCCCAGTCGCTTCAAAGGCAAGAAGCTTCCGGTCGACACGGTCAGCTGGCAGGATTGCCAACAATTTCTAGCGAAGTTGGGCGAAGCGAGCGGGCGAACGTTCGCGCTCCCCACCGAGGCGCAGTGGGAATATGCCTGTCGCGCGGACACCGCCACCGCCTGGAATTCCGGCGAAGAAGCCACCGTGCCCGGCAGCGCCTGGTGCGATGGAAATTCCGACGGACGAACCCATCCCGTGGGCGGGAAAAAGCCCAACGCCTGGGGCCTCCACGATCTTCACGGAAATGTCGGCGAATGGTGCTCCGACTGGTATGGCATTCACTATTCACCCGGCGACGCCATCGACCCCCAAGGTCCGCCGGGCGGGGATTCGAAAGTGGTGCGCGGTGGTGCGTGGGGCGATAATCCCTCCCTGCTTCGCTCCGCTTCCCGCAATGCCAACGGCCCCGACGGGGCCAACCATGGCATCGGTTTTCGCTGCGTGCTAAAAATTAAATCCTGACCTCGCGATGACGACTACCCGCACCGCGTCTCTCTTGGCTGGGCTCAGTTTGGTTGGTTTGGTTTTGTTCCTGTCGTCACGGTCGAGCCGCTCTCCCGCCCCACCGGCGGTGGCCATGGCAAAATCGCCCGCGCCTCGTGCGGGTGCAGCACCCCAAACCGATACCGCAGCGCCGCAGCCCCTCGTCGAACTCGCCGCGCCCGCGTTGTCGAAGGCCGAACTCCGCGCCACCGTGCGCGCGAAACTACAGCAGTGGTTCGCGACGAAAACCGGCGATACCGAAACGCAGGAACGGCTGACCGAAGAGCTGCTCGCGCTCTTGAACGATGGAAACACCGCTGAAGTCGTGCGGGAATTATCGGCCAACGAGTTCAACACGCCTTTCGCGACCCGCGCGCTCGAGCGCTGGCTGGCCCTCGATGCTTCCTCAGCCGCACGCTGGATCGGCGCGCGGCCAGATGCCCGTGAGGAGCACGCGGTGCTGGTTGCCCGCCGCCTACTGGACGATCCGGTGGCGTTGCGAGCTCACTGTGACCAGCTCCCCTCGGGAGCGTGGAAAGAGAGTGTTTTGAACTACGCCAGCCTCGAAATGGCCTCCAAGGATCCGGTCCGGGCCATCGCCGTCGCACAAAGTATGATACCCGGCGATTCGCGCTCGAGCGCGCTGGAGACGATCGCCTACGACTGGTTCGGGCGCGATCTGTCCGCCGCTGCCGGCTGGGCAAAAAGCGTGGAGGATCCCGTGCTGCGGGAGCGGCTGCTGGCCGTCGGGGCCAAGGCCATCGCGATTGCCGACCCCGATCTCGCGGCGGGTTGGCTGGTCACGGCGGTGAAATCGGAAAATCTGCGAAACGAGACGGCCTTGGGCGTCGTGGAGACTTGGGCCGATCAGCACCCCGCCGAGGCGGCGAAATGGGTGGCGCGTTTTTCCGACGCCGGTCCGAGAAAAGCGGCGATCGATCTGGTGCTCAACCACTGGTTGAAATCCGACCCGGCCTCCGCGAACGCGTGGTTGTTATCTCTCCCCGAGCGCGACGCCGTCCTCGCGCGATTGAAAGCCGAACGCGAGCCCGCGGCGGACGTGCAATAGTGGGACTCCCATAGTAGCCTGACGAGAGCGGCAACCAGCAGCGGTATGCAGGCCGTGCCAGCGCTACGTGAAAGAATAAACTCCCGCACGAGCTTCTCGACGCTGCGGCCTTGGGTGCGGCTTGCACCTACCTTCCGAACGTTTCAACCGAAGGTCCCTCCCCTCCATCGGCTGTCACTCGACGCCAGAAATTCCCCCGTATGCATACAAGGCACGCACGTTCAGCCCAGCGCCGGGAAAAAATCCATCGGGCTATACGGAGGATCCGCGCCGCCGAAACCGCCGCCAAGGATTTGGCCGCGCTCCCTCCCCAGGGCCTGAGCATCCAGCTGTTCTAGCCGGACGCGCTTTCAATCCATGGGGGGAAGGGGCTTTCACGCCCCTACCCGCTACGCCGCGCGCCGATTCCGCGCGCGTCGCGCGCCGATCACACCCGCGAGCACGACTACCCCGAGCAGCCCATAGGTCGAAGGTTCGGGGATCGGTGACTCGGCGGCGAGATTGTAGCCGATCACGTCAAACGCCTTGGCGTCCAAACTGGAGACGGTGAGTGTTTCGCCCGGAGACGCCGTTGGATCCATAATCCCGAGACCGAGCGAGTCCTTCCAATGGCTCGCCTGCGAACCATCGCCATGCACCGAGCCCGTCGAGAATCCCCCGAGATTGGTGACGCCTCCGTCGACGGAAAAATATTTGGCCCGCGTGTCCGCCGTCCAATCGATCAGATTGCCCGATGAAACGCTGAGCGTCGAATAGCGGAATAAGTCGAGCGGCGAGAGAAACGTAAACTGATCGTCCCGGAAAAACGTGCTGCCGCTGTTGATGTCGAGCACATCCACGCCGCTGATGAAACCCAGCGCGTGGCCGATCTCGTGCGTGGCCACGCCCACGAAATCGAAGGCTCCCGCGGTAATGCCATTGCTCGAATCAAAATCAAAGGCGAAGGCCGTGCTAAACGCGATCGACGCGTCGCTCGCCCCGGAAAGCGGATTGATCAGCCCGAGCGCTTTAAAATTAGCTCTGGTGCCCCTGATCGTGGTGTTGTTGGCATCCCCGTCGTTGTCCACGAAAGGCGTGGCGCTGCCGGCGCCATTGGGGCTGTTGCTCGTGCGGTTGAGCAGCATGTTGACGCCGGGACCCGCCTGGAGATTGGCGACCGCCGAGGCGTCGGCGGCCGACGTCTGATCGAGAATCAGGGCGTTCTTGTAAAGGTTGTACGTGGTGAGGGCCATCGTAGAACCCGTGCTGCCCAGAATGCCCGCCCCGAGCAGACTGAAGTCGATGTTGATATTCACGACCATGTTGTCGCTGAACAGCGCCGACCACCGGTTGCCCGCCGCCGTGAAGCCGGCGATCGCTTGCGCCGAGGTCGCAGCACTCGCCGTAAAATTAAAGGTGAGTGCGGAACCCACCGAAGAGCC
>JANYBX010000115.1 GCA_025360615.1 Opitutia bacterium | reverse complement strand
CTACGACATCGCCAACCCCGCCGCCCCCACGCTCAAGGGTGAATGGATTTTGCCGCTGCCACTCTACACTGAAGCCGGCACCACGCAGGTCGCATCGCAAGGCGATCTCCTCCTTCTCAACAACCGCCAGTTTCTCGTCGTCACGCGCGATGGCAACGGCCGCGGCTCCAGCACGCCCACTTCGCTCTACCGCACCGTCCTCCTCTACGATATTAGCGCCGCCACGAATATCGCCGGCACCGCCTACGACACCGCCGCCACTCCCGTCGCGCCCGCCGGAGTGCTCGCCGCCGGTGTCGTGCCCGCCACCGCCACCGTGCTCATCGACCTCAACGACGCCGCCCAGCTCGCGAAATTCGGCCTCACCAACGGCCCGGTCGACAGCGTCAACAACCTCTCCGATAAATGGGAAAGTCTCGCCCTCGCCCCCGCGCTCGACCCGACGGCGCCCGATGATTTTTTTCTCTTCGTCGGCAACGACAACGATTTCACCACGACCAACGGTTTCCAAGACGGAGCCACCTACAGCAGCAGCATCAACGTCGACAGCATGGTGCTCGTCTACCGCCTCTCGCTCGCCACGCGCCTCGTGAACATTTCGAGCCGCAGCCTCACCGGCCCCAACGAAGCCGCGCACATCGTCGGCTTCGTCGTGCAAGGGGCGCGCGCGCGAACCTTCGTCATCCGCGGCATCGGCCCCGCGCTCACCGGCTTCGGCGTGCCCGGCGCGCTCGCGGACCCCCTGCTCCAAATCTACGATGCCAACGGCCGCCTCGTCATTTCCAACGACAACTGGAACGACGGCGGATCGCTCGCGGATTTACGAGCGGCCACGACGGCAGTCGGAGCTTTCGCGTTGCCCGAAGGCAGCCGCGACGCCGCGCTCTACCTCTCCCTCGATCCCGGCGCCTACACGGTGCAAATCACCGACACCGCCAACCGCACCGGCATCAGCCTCGCCGAAGTTTACGAAGTGCCGTAGCGATCCGAGGTAGGAGCCTGCTGGCAGGCGATGGATCGAAATGGAGGCGGGGTGCCCTCACCCCGCATGAACGTCGCTCAACCGATAACGTTCGCTCATCCTTTCAACTCCACCACCACCTGAATCTCGGTGGTCGAGCCGCGCGGCAGACCGTTCACTGCCACGGCCGCGCGCGCGTGTTTGCCGGCCTCGCCGAAGATTTTCACGAAGAGATCGCTCGCGCCATTGATCACCGCCGGGCTGTCAGAAAAACCGTCCACGGCGTTCACAAAACCATTTACCATCACGATGCGCGCCACCTGATCGAGCGAACCCGCGGCCGCCTTGATATTGGCGAGCGTGTTGAGCGCGCAGACCTCGGCGGACTTGTTCGCCGTCTGCACCGTCTGCTCCTTGCCGACTTGGCCGACGTGCGTCATCTGCCCGTTCACCATGCAAACGGTGCCCGCGCAGAAGAGCAGATTACCCGTGCGCACCGTGGGCACATAGCTGCCGGCAGCGGCGGGCGGATTGGGGAGCGAGAGACCAAGTTCGGCCAGTTTGGCTTCAGGATTCATGCCGCCAGTTCACGCCTCACGAGTTGCGTGGCAAAGATTTTCCATCAGCGGTGGGCGCACGGCTCGCGAGCAATACGGCGCGCGCGGCTGGCTGTTGCATCACCCCACCGATCTCTGGCGCGGCACCGCCCGATCAACAACGTCGACAGCGTCTGGCCGACGGGTGGCGCGTGGCCCTGACATCACTTCGGGGAACACTGGTTCTTCACGGGCGATCGCGAATTTCACGCCCGCCGCGCCTATCCGGCGAACCCGGCGGACCTTGTTTAATTTCGGAAAAATGGTGCCAGAGGCCGGGATTGAACCGGCGACCAAAGGCTTATGAGTCCTCTGCTCTACCACTGAGCTACTCTGGCGAAAACCGAGCGCGGAACGTGCAGCCTCCCGCCCGAAAATCCAAGCAAAAATCTCAGGGGCGCGGCGTGGGCGCAGGGGTCGCATCTGTCAGGAGCCGCGACTGCACCTCAAGTGAGCCCTTGTAGAACGGCGGCAACAGGAGCAACAACGCGCGCTCACCTTTCCCCAACGCGATCTCGCACGCATAGGCTTGGTAGCTGCGGCTCTTGAAAAGCGTGCGCAACGTGAGCTTGGCCGCATGGCTCACCGGCAAGGCGGGATTCAAGCCGTCCACGAGCGTGAGCGGCTGTTCCCCGAGCGTGCCGCTGAGCGCGAGGCCGCTGAGGTTGATGATCGCGAGGGTGCCGGGCGGTTGGCGCGCAGCGCTGTCATCGAGCACGAAGACACGGTAACGCAGGCCGACGGACAGCGGCGGCTCGTAGGGCACGAGCACCAGCAACGCCTCGGCGATGGCGGGCGGCACGGTGGCCTCGGCGACGGTGCCAGTCCGCGAATCGACGATCCGCAGGGGCATCGCGCCGCGGTAGTCGTAGCGGGGCGAGCGGGCCGTCGGGTAAAACACGAGCGGTTGCGCCGCGCCCGCCGCCCTCGGGACAAACGCGAGTCCCGTCGCCGGTCGCGTGCAGAACACCGTGAAGCGCACGTGCTGCTCCGGCGTGGGATGCTGCGCGCGGGTCGCGAACGGTAGACCCAACAGGAGCGTGCAGATTAAATATCGGAGCGCGTGAGCCATCGGAAGGAGACGACTTTGAAACGTCGGCCGTAGGTTTGATTGAGAGAGTTGAGATCGGCCGGAGCCGTTTCCTCGGGCTGAGTTTTGTCGAAATACTCGGGCACGCGCTGGACGGTCGCCTCGCACCACGCGCGCCCCTCGGTCGCGCCGGTGGCCGGGTTCACCGCCTCGCCGTAGGTGCGAATCACAAACGTGTCGGAGCGCGGGAAAAGCACGGGGGCGAGCGCCGTCATGATGTCGCCCTGGGTGAGAAACTGGGAGCTGAACTCGATGGGATTTCCGGCCGCGTCAGCATTGATTTCAGGCACCGCTGCAATCGCCTGCTCCAATAAACTCGAACCGCCCGTCACAGCAGGATTGAGAAATTCCTCCAGACTACGAAACGGCCCACTCGCGGACTGACGGAGTTTAATGGCGTCAGTAATTTTGGTTGCGAGGTCCGCGACTCGCGGGGCCGCGAGCGTTTTCATGCCTTGCCTGAAAAGTTCGGTGCGCGCTGGCGACGTCCCTGAACCCGTCGCGAGGCCTGGCTCGGCCTTAAATGTTTCCTGCGCAGACTGGGAAAAGCGGAAAAACTGCGCCTCGTCCGTTGGAGCTGCGGCGATGCTCGCGTCATCCGCCGTGCCGGTGGCCGCGTCGGCGTTCAGGTACGTGAAACTCGCGGGTGCCGGAAAGCGCACCGCTCGTAGCACTGCGGCCCACGCAGCGGGATTGATGGAATTGAGGTTGAATGCTCCGCCTTGCAGGAGAAATTTCGAGGACTGCGCGTTGGGCGCGCTCTGCAAGTCGGCCGGTGTGACCGCCGCGCCGGAGCCTGAGAGGCGCGGAATGACTTTGAGAAGGGGATTCGGGAGGAGCAAAGAACCGTTCACCGTCGGAGGCACGACTCCGGCGACCAGTCCTGAAAAATAAAACCGGTCGAACAGCTCATCCACATTGATTCCATTCAGGCGCGCACCACTCCCCCAGGAATTGCCGATGGAAAAAGGTCGACGCTGATCGAGAGCCAGATGCTGCAGTTGACCGACCGAAAGGAGTGGAGCCCGTGGCAACTCGAAGAGGGGCACGTCTTCGTTGTAGGACATCGAAGGCGTCTTCCCTTGAGTGCGGTCGAGCAGATATTTGGAGTCGTTGAAATCCAGCGTGGTCTGATACTGGGCCGGGTCATCCGCTTTGGCCGGATCCAGTCGGAAACTGTTCGAGGGCACCGAGGAACTTCGCACATCGACGGCGCTGGAGGCCGTCAACCACGCGCCTTTGTCTCCGACATCCACATGCCCGCTCTCAAATAGTCGGAAGATAAAACCGAACTGATAATTTTTGGCACCAGCCGCCTGACTGGCGTCAGTGGTGGGGACAGCGATAAAAGCGGGCGCGTTAAAAGTCGCCAATGGCGTCGGGTCGGAGTCGTTGCGATAGAGTTTCGCGACAAGTTGAATCGGTCCCGAGAAACTGACACTCGAAGTAGCTGAGCCGCTACTCGTCGGCAACGTGGCGTTGTAATTTCGCGTGTCCCCTTGGCCTGCAATTGAGCCGAAATTAGTCGTATAGAAAGCGCCGATCAATCCGCCCGGTGGCGTGGGAGTGAGGCTATGTTCCGTAGATATCCACGTGTAGACCCGCCCCGGTAGCCATGCCTGCATGTCCGGTTGGTTGGCCACTTGCGTTTCGTCCCAGCCAAGATGAAGAGGAAACCTCCACGTCGGATGCGTCACATCTTGGAAAAGGGCATAGAGGGGAATAGGGATGGTCGTAATACTCGGCGCGCCGCCTCCGCTTGTCGGCGAAACCGTCACCGTGAAATTAACGGGGTCAGGCAGGCCCGAAACTTCGAGCCGCATCTGCTTCTCAAGAAGCAATGCCGTCGTGTAAGGATTCCAAAGTGAAACATACCAACGGGCCCGCACTTCTAAGGGCGCCCCGATTCCTGATGATTGAGTGCGAATGTTGAAACTGAGTCCGCACTCAGCCAGCACCGGCGAAATTGAGTGAACTGCGCCGACGCCAACAGCGGCCGGTTGCATCTTGACGCGGCGTGCCGGCGAATTCGCTGCGTAGCTCGGCACCCCTGCCGTTCCCGGTGAGGAATAATCCGTGTAAGTGGGATAGTCGCACCAAGCCGCATAGGCAGCTCCGAGCAAAGTCGGATCGATCGACAGGTCTTGGCGCAGCCCACCCAATCGGATGTTCGCGAGCACGGCGAAATTATTGGCCGACCACGCGTGGTAGTTTTGTTGGAGAGCGGTCAAACCGAGGCTCGCACCCGTGGAAGTTTTCAAAAACGCGAGCTGGCTGGACGCGGTGACGTTTTTGATGAATGGGTCGCTGCGGGGCTCGAATTGCGTGGGGCTGGCGCCGAGGGAGATTTGCTGGCGGATGCGGCTGCGGAGTTCGGCGGAATCGTAGGGCGCGTAGGTGATGGCCGCCGTGTTGTCGCCGAGGCCGACAGGGGCTTTCACGCCTTGATCGCCGATCCACCAGGCGTAGCGGCCGATGGTGGCGCTGCCGTTTTGGCCGGGGACTCCGACGGTGGTGAGGTCCTGCAGGGTGGCGACGACATCGTTGGCCACGCCGGAAGTTTTTGCGCCGACGAGTTCGGCGCGGCGCGCCGTGGCCGGCGCAATTTTGGGGTCGATCAAGCCGTTCTCGCTGCCGCTCACGAGCCAGACGGGCGCGGCGGTCGGGTTGGTATTATCCCAGACGCCGGTAAAATATTTCGTGCCGGCGACTCCGCCAAAACTCTCGGCGGTCGCCGTGACGCGTTGGTCCGGGCCGGCGTGCTTTTGGAGTTGCGCGAGGGCGACGTCGAGGGCGAGGAGGGCGTTTTGCCGGGCTTGGGCTTGGCGCTGGGTGTTGCCGGCGATGGCGGTTTCGACGCGCGTGTAGGTCGCGAGGCCGACGAGGAGCAGCACGACGAACGCGAGGAGCGTGATCGTGATGAGCAGGGCGAAACCCGCGCGCGGCGAGCGGAGGTGAGAGGCGGACACGGTTAGAGCGGTTGCACGCGCAGGACGATGCGGCGGGTGAAGACGCGGGAATGCGCGAGGGCGAGATCCCACCAGTATTGGGCGTTGGTGCGGCCGGGGGGCGGCGCGACGCGGCCGGCCTCGTAGGCGGCAATGAGGGCGGCGCCTTCGTCAGTGAGCACGCGGATCATCACGTCGGCGACTTCGGGTAGTTGCGCGACGGCGGGGCCGACGCGTGGCGGGTTCGTGGCGAGGTGCGTCGTCTCGGTGCCGGCGGGAAAAATGCGCGTGAGTGCGGTGGCCGAGGTGGCGCCGGGAGTTTTGCGCGCATAGAGGTAGACGCCGAAATCGACGACGTTGTCGGCGATGATGGTGCCGACGTCCTGCGGTGCGCGGATGGAGCGCGGGTCGCCGAGCGCACCGGTGTTGCCGGCTTGCGCGGCGGCGCTCGCGTAGGCGGTGGCCGCGATGTCGTAGCCGTTTTCGAGGGTGCCGGGCCGGGTGCCGTTCGCCGCGGGGCGGACTTCGGCGCGGTGCAGGAGGTAACGGCGATCGGTGTTCGCGGTGTTGGTCGTGCTGGCGCGGCGGATGAGTTGCCAGCCAACCGCGACGGGGGCGGAGGCCGTGGTGGGATCGGTGGCGGAGTTGGCCCCTCGGTTGGTGCTGAAGAAGCGGAGCCAGCTGCCGGCGGGGCCGAAGGTGGCGGCGGCGATGGTGGGGGCGGCGTAGGCCAGGGTGGTGCCGACGGCGGTGGCGGGCTTGAGGTTGGCCGTGGTCGCGGCGCGGACATCCCAGAGGCCGGAGGTGGCGGTGTTGGCGGGGACGCTGACGGCGAACCACGTGCGGCCGTCGTCGCGGAACTGGGCAGACTGGAGGTCCAGCGTGAGTTGGTCGAGGGCGTAGCGGGCTTGGGCCTCGGCGGAGAGACGACCGGTGGAGCGCGACCAAAAGCCGGAGACGTGGGTGACGATCGCGGCGATAAATCCGACGAGCAGCACGGTGATGCCGGCGGCGACGAGGAGTTCGATGAGGGTGAACGCGCGACGCGACCTCGCGCGGAAAAAAAGTGCCGGGCGATGGGTGATAAAAAATCGCAGCTTCATCGCTAGCGGGTGACCGAGCCGGCGAGGTGCATGACCTGTTGCTGGCTGTGGTCGAATGGCACAGCCGCGGCCGGATTGTAGCCAAACGGGAGCGCGCGGAGGGGGTTCGTCGGGGTCGCGTCGGGCACGAAAGCGGGCCAGCGGAGGCGCGCCGTATAGGCGAGAACGAGCGGCGGAGGAGAGGCGGTGTCGCTGGCGATGGGCGAGAGGGTTTCGTTGCGGATTAGCGCGATCTCGAAAAATTTCTCGGCGTCGGTCGCGCCCCACACGGCGGTGTCGGCGTAGGCGCCGATTTTCGAGCCGTCGCGACTGGCGAAGAGGAGCCGGGGGTCTTTGCGCGGGTCACTGGTGGGGGCGCCGGGGTTGTTGTCGGCGAGGGTGAGTTCGTGCGAGAGCGCGGTGGAGTTTTTCAGGAGCGCAGTGATGGAGGCGAACGACTGGGCGGCGGCCGCGCGGCGGGCGAGTTCGTCGCGGAGGAGTTCGGCGATGTGGGCGGCAGCTTCGGTTTCGCCGACACCGGTCACGGATCGGGCCAGTGGGGCGAAGAGCGCGATGACGGCCACCATCCCGACGGCAAAAATACCGATCGCGGCGACGACTTCGATGAGGGAAAAAGCGGGCGCGCGCCGGAGAGAGGGAGGCGGGGGGCGCATGGCTCAGAAGCTATTCGCGTCGCTCACGAAGGTGACGGAACCGGAAGCGCGCACGAGGAGGCCGCGGACGGCGCCGGGGTTGTTGAAAAGGGGAAGATTGTTGGAAACCGTGGCGGTGGAGACGGCGAGCTTGGCCGCGGTGGGAAGGACGGTGCCGTCGGGGGAAAACTGCAGGGCGAAATAAGTGTCGGCCGCAGTCGTCGCGGGATCTCCCGTGACGGTGTAAGGCGAGGCAGGAGTGAGGAGCGTGGAAACGGGAGCGGGGTTCCTCGGCCACGTCACGCCGCTCGCAGTCAGACCGGCGGTGAGGGCCGGCACGACGTAGATACCGCGTGGCAGCGAGACCGGCGAGCCGATGGCGATCCAGCGCGCGCCGGGGCCGGTGGAGCCGGGCGTGGCGGCGACGACGACGCGGAGATAACGGAGATATTTTTCGGCGTCGCCGCGCGTGGCGTGAACGAGGAGGCGGGCCTCGGTCTGCCGGACGGCGGCTTGGGCGCGGGCGGTTCCCGCGAGGGAGGCGAGGGTGTTCTGGGCGTTGGCGAGCGAGGTGGCGCCGGTGTCGCCGAGCGCAAAGCCGATGCCGCCAACCAAGAGCACGATCAGGCCGACGACGACGAGCAGCTCGACGAGCGTGAAGGCGCGGCGGCGGGCGGGCGGAGAAATTGAAGCCGGGCGTCTCATTTCCAACTCGTGATGAGATCGGCTTCGGTCGTGGCGCCCGGCGGCGCGCTGTAGAAAATCACCCCGGCGTGAATGCCACCGGTAACAGCGGTCGTGATACCGCTGGCGGTGCCGGGCTGGATGGTCACCGTGCCGTTGGCGGCCGTGACCCGGGGAAAGCCGCCGGTGGTGTCGCTGCCGTTGATGACGCCGTTGAGATTCGCGTCGGTGACGACCGCGATGGAGGTGTTATAGAAAGCGTCGCGGATCAGGTTTTGCTGGGTCGCACCGGCGTTGCCCGAGGCGACATCGGCGGCGGTGACAAAATCCGCGTCGGTGAAAGCGTAGAAGCGGATGCGGCGGGAATTTTGCGTGATCGCCGGTGACGTGGCGGGAAGAACCGATCCATCGCGATGAACGCCCGCCAGGAGATCGTGGAAGAGGTGGTTGGCTCCGGCCGTCGTCGAACTCCCGGTTGGATTGACGAGTTTCTGAGCACCTAGCGGGCTGAGCTGCGGGTAGGTGCCGTATTCCTGACGGAAGGATTCGAAGGCGGCGGCCCACGCGCTGAACTGCGCGCGGGTCCTGGCTCTTTTGGCGGCGGTGCGCGCGCTGCCGGCGGTGGGGACAATGATCGCCGCGAGGATGCCGATGATCGCGATGACGGTCAGCAGCTCGATCAGGGTGAAGCCGCCGCACCGGGTTGATCGGCACGGAAAACGGCGCGGCGAAAGCGGGAGGCGGATCATGGGAGTTTGTCGGCGTAGATATTATCGGCGTTGGTGCCGGTGGTCTGGGTCGTGCCGCTGTAGAGTCCCGTGGCGCGGTTGGGTGTCACGGCCTCGAGCCCGTCGGGACCAAGCGAGTAGAGGATGTAGCCGGCGGCGAGCCAGGCGTTGGCCACGGTGGTCGTGCCGGCCGGCGAAACGGGGGCGGCGGCTCGGTAGTAGTATTGATAACGGCGGCCCCACGGATCGAGAAACGAGTTGGCGACGGTGTTTTTTTGCGGAGGCGCGCCGCTCGGAACGGCGAACGTGGCCGCGACCAGCACCGCTTCCACCGAGAGCTTCGCGACATCGACGAGGACGGGGCCGTTGAGGCGATCTGCCGAGGTGAATCGGCTCGGGCCGAAGACGCCGGTGAGCGCGTTGAAAAGCAGTGCCTCCGCCTGCGTGGTCCCGATGGTGGCGGCGATGACGGGGGTCGCGTGCTGCGCCGAGCCAGTCTGGGGATAATCGCCGTAGTGCCGGCGGTATTCTTCCAGCGCTTGCGCGAAGTGCGCGAGTTCGGACTTGGCGCGCGCGATGGAGGCGCGCTGTTTGGCGGCGGCCACCAAACCGAGCGTCATGGCGGAGAGCACTGCGATGATGGCCATCACCGTCAGCAGTTCGATCAGCGTGAAGGCGGAAGCACAGCGATCTCGGCGGACGGGTAACATAGCGGGGTAAAACGCATGAAGCGCCGTGGCTCCACGCGCCGCAAATGGAAAGTGGGCGGGGCCGACGCCCCGCCCTACTCTGCTGGTGGATACCACGCCGAGGGGAGCACGGTCTTCTTTAGCGAGCTTGTCGAGTTTGCCCCGGGCAAGCCGCTGCCGTTGGTGCTCCCGGGCCGCGGGATGTCAGCGCGCAGCGACCACCGCATTGATCCATGCAACATCTTCCGCGCAGCCCTTGGATGTGATCCTCGCCGGTCGGTTTGCCCGAGTCTCACGACAGCGGGAGCCAGGCCCGCGGTTGCACGCGCCTCCTTCAGGCAGGCTGCCGATCAGCAGCACCGCAGCGAGGATCTCGGCCCCCCACCTCAGCTCAAATCCCGGATCGATCCAAACTCCGGGTCAAATAACCGCCGGTAAGTCCGCACGATCATCCCGTCGGTGAGCCCCGCCAGCCAGTCGCAGATTTGCCGCGCCTTGCCGGCGGGCGTCGTCTCCGCGTCGATGAGCCGGCCCACGTGCGGCGGGAGGATGTTGATCACGCGCCCGCCGCGCTCGACGTAGTTTTTCCACGCCGCCGCCCACAGCTCGAACATCACCTTGCGCGCCTTGTGCTCCATTTGCTGGAGCTGCGGACTCTCGAAAATAATGTCGTTGGCGATTTTCTTATAAAACATCGCCTCGCGCTCCGCCTCCGCCGCCACGACGAGTTCGAAGCGGTATCGATTCGTCGCCGCGCTCATGAAATTTTTCCGCTCGCGCAGCCGGCACGCCGTGATGAACGCCCCGATCTTCGCGGAGAAAACGCTCTCCAGCCGGTCGCTCCGCACCGCCGCGAACAGTTGGTCGAGCCACGCCTGGCGCTCCGCATCGAGCGCCTCACGCCCCGCCCACGCCTCGATCCGCTCCACGTTGAGAAAACCCGCCTTCACGCCGTCCACGATGTCGTTGAGCGAATAGGCCGCATCGTCCGCCCAATCCATGATCTGGCACTCGACGCTCTTGAACGCGTTCAGTTTTTCACCGGCGTGCAGTTCCGCGGGAATTTCCACGTCGCCGAACACAAATGCGCGGTGTTTTTCCTGCGGGTCATAGAGAAAGTGGTTGGCCGGCGGCGCCGGAAACTCGCGGTGGAGTTTT
>JANYBX010000107.1 GCA_025360615.1 Opitutia bacterium | reverse complement strand
AACCGGTCAGGCGTAAAATCGGGCAGCGGAGTTGGGTTGGCGCGATCCACGCGCGGGACGCTCGGAAGTCCGAGCGAGGAGTTCAACGCAGAAGCGGGCGGGCCGGGTGGGAGCCCCGCCCTACTTCAGTCGAGCCGCGCGTGAAGGCCGAGGACGGCACCGGTGAAGTGCAGGCCGCCGCCGGCGGCTTGGACGGTGATGGGTGTGGCGTCGGCGTCGGGGACGAGCGGCTGCCATTTGTCGGGCGAGGTAGCGTAGGCGAACGAGAGCGCGTTTTCTTCGCCGGTGATGCGGAGCTCGAGCGCGGCGGTGTCGGCGATTTTCGCGCTGGTGACGAGCTCGGGAATTTTGCCGTTGGCGAGCTCGAGGAAAATGCTGAGGCCGTCGGCGGTGCGGCGGATGCCGAGGTAGTAATAATGCGTTTCGTTTTGGAAGACGACGAGGCCGGCGGAGACGTTGTGATCGGTGGGGACGGCGAGTGTCGTGGCGGCGTCGAAGCGGGCGTGTTGGAGGCGGCGGGCGAGGAAGGTCGGGTTGCCTTTGCCGAAGAGTGAATCGGCGCGCGGCGTAAGGCTCAGGTGGCCGGCGGGCGAGGTGAGGCTCCACCAAGTTTCTGTCGGAGCGCGGAGCATGATCCAGAGGGGTGAGAGCGTGGAGGAGGAGAAGTCGTCGCGGTGGGTGAAGTTGCCGGTGAGGGGTGTGACGGAGTGGGACGCCGGTCGGAGACCGGCGCTACTTTTCGGAGCGGAGACGACGTAGGGCACGCGTTTGCCGGGTGGGAGGATTTGGGGCCAGCCGTCGTCGGTCCATTTCACGGGGAGGAGAAAAGTCTCGCGGCCGGTGGTCCAATATTTGCCGACGAAGGGACGGCAGCCGAGGAACGTCGCCCACCAGTTGCCGTCGGGGCCTTCGACGAGATCAGCGTGGCCGGTGCAGGTGACGGCATTCGGGGCGGTGCTGTCGAGGTCGCGTTGCGTGAGGATCGGATTTTTTTCCCACGGTACGAACGGACCGGTGGGGGATTTGCTGCGAAGGATTACCTGCGAGTGTTGATCGCTGGTGCCGCCTTCGGCGCAGCAGAGATAATACCAGCCGCCGTGCTGGATGAGATGCGGGCCTTCGATCCATACGGGCTTTTTCGCGAGATCGACGCCGCCGTTGACGATGATGGAGCGGGGGCCGGTGAGTTTTCGTGCGGCGAAGTCAAACTCTTGGATCCAGATCGCGCGGTGGCCCGAGTAGAGCGGTTTGTTATCGGGCGGGTTGCCGTTGTTGACCATCCACGCGCGACCGTCGTCAGCGAAGAAGAGCGAGGGGTCGATGCCGTCGAAGTGCAGCCAGATGGGATCGGACCAGGGGCCGGCGGGGTTTTTCGCGGTGAGGAGGAAATTTCCGCCGCCGTCGATCATCGTGCAGACGAGATAAAACGTGTCACCGTAATGGCTGAGCGCGGGGGCGAAGAGGCCGTGCGTGACGTTGGCTTTCGAGTAGTCGAGCTGCGTCGGGCGGTCGATGGCGTGGCCGAGCTGCGTCCAGTTCACGAGATCGCGGCTGTGGAAAATGGGGAGGCCGGGAAAGTAGGCGAAGGTGGAGTTGACGAGATAGTAGTCGGGGCCAACGCGGCAGATGCTCGGGTCGGGATAGAAACCGGCGAGGATGGGGTTGCGGTATTCGCCGCTCGCGAGCGGTGTGGCGAAGACGGTGTCGCGGCCGGTGTAGGTGAAGGAGTCGAAGCGGACGGGCGTGGGGGCGGCGGAAGAGGTTGAGGTGATGGCGGCGGTGGCAAGCATCAGAGCGGAGAGAAGAAGAGGGGCGGGCATGGGGATTTTCGTGATGAATGGATGGTCGGCGCGGGGGTCCAGTCGGAGACTGGCCCTACTTAATAGTCACTCGGGTGGCCGGGGCATAGCGGAGTTTGATGGCTTTGTAGTAGTCGAGATCGTGGGTGGGCGGCTCGACGCCGGCGGGGAGCGGGCGCTTCGAGAAGGTTTGGAAATAGAGCAGGCAGGCGTCGCGCCAGTCGCGGGCATCGGGTGGGTGAGTCGGCACCGGTGGGCGTAGCGAAGACGATGTTTTGCGTAGCGGTGGCGTAGGCGGCGCGCAGCGGGTCGTCGGGGATGCGTTCGTAGCGCAGCCAGAGACGGTAGCCGTCAGCGGCGCGGACGGAGAGGAGACTCGCGCTCAGCTGAAGGAAAACCAGCGCGCGCGGCGGCATAAAATCACACGGCGGCTTTTGCCCGTCGCGCGGCCAGTTCGTCGGCCATCTGGAGCGTCAACGGCTGGTTGAGCTTGCACGCGGCGATCGAGAGCGCGCCGCCGACAAACAGCAGGCCGACCACGATGCTGCTGGTCGCGTGGTAGCCGGCGATGGCGTTGGCGGCATCGGACAACTTGGTGTCGTAGTTGAAACACCAAGCCATGATCCACAGGAAACCGGCCGAGCCGACGGCGAGGCCGGACTTGAGGGAGAAGCCGATGGTGGCGAAAACCATGCCGGTGAAGCGGCGGCCAGTCTGCCACTCCGAGTAGTCGGCGGCGTCGGCATACATCGCCCAAGCGACGGCGATGGTGGGGGCGTAGACGATGGAGCCGGTGATGGCGACGGCGAGCATGCCCCAGGTATTGGTCGGGGCTAGGAGATACATCGCGAAGGCGTTGAGGGCGGAGAGCGCGAAGCCGATACCGATGACGGCCTTTTTGCCGAAGCGCGCCGAGAAGGAGGCGGAGAGGATGATGACGGCGATGGTCACGGCGGTGCCGGTCATGTTGAGGATGCTGTTAAACACATCGGCGACGTTGGAGTTGGCGACGGTGTCGCGGGTGCCGTGGACGATGTAGCCGAGCCAATCGAGGAGACCGCCGGAGGAAGCCGGAGCCGCCGTGGTGAGGCCGAGTTTCTCGACGAAGTCGAACATCGCGGCCTTGTCGGCGAAGTGGTGGTAATAGTTATAATGCGCGCCGCCGCGGAAGGAGAGCATGCTGAAGTTGAAGACGGTAAACAGCACGAGGGTGATCCAGGGGCTGTTCTTGAGCAGGTCGGCGAAGTCTTTCCTGGGGGAGGACGCGACCTCGTTAACCGGTTGGATGCGTTCGCGCGTGCTGAGAAAAGTGATGATGAAAAGGACGAGGCAAAGGACGGCCCAGAGGGTCATGGTCATCTGCCAGCCGTGCGCGCGGTCGTGGCCGGCGGCGAATTTGGAGACCAACGGCAGGGTGAGGCCACCGACGATGAACTGGGCGATGTTGACGGAGACGAACCGGTAGGAATTGAGTTTGGTGCGCTCGTTGAGGTCGCCGGTCATCACGCCGCCCAACGCCGAGTAGGGCATGTTGTTCATCGAGTAGAGCGTCATCAGGATCGTGTTGGTGATGCCGGCGTAGGCGATCATCATGCCCATGCTCCAGCCTTGCGGCGTGGTGTAGGCGAGGACCATGACGATGGCCCATGGGAGGGAGGTCCAGAGCACCCACGGGCGGAACTTGCCCCAGCGGGTTTTCGTGCGGTCGGCGAGCACGCCCATGATGGGATCGAAGACGGCGTCCCACAGGCGCGGCCAGAGGAGAATGGCGGCCGCGGCGCTGGCGGAGAGACCGAAGACGTCGGTGTAGAAATTTAACTGGAACAGCACCATCGTCATGAAGACGAAGTTCGCCGCGGCGTCGCCGCAGCTGTAGCCGACTTTCTCGCCGAAGGATAATTTTTGCGTGGGGTCGCTCATGGGGTGGGGGCTGGCACGGACGCAGAGTGATGCGGGCAGCGCGCCGGATTCGCCAGCGTGGTTTGGGCGGGCGCGGGCGCTCAATCTGGCGGGAGCACTAACAATAGACTTGAGCGGGGCTGCGAGGGCGGCCTCCAATGCAGGCCATGAACGAACGCCGCGTCACCCTGGCCCAAGTGGCCGTGAAAGCGGGGGTGCATGTGACCACGGTGTCGCTGGCGCTGCGCAACCACCCGCGCCTGCCGGTGACGACGCGGCAGCGCATCCAGGCGCTCGCGCAAGAGATGGGCTACGCGCCCGATCCGTTCTTGCGCGCGCTCGTCGCGTATCGCGGACGCGTGATGACGCGGCAGAATCCGCCGACGCTCGCCTATGTCACGAATTGGAACACGCGCTGGGGTTGGAAAAAGGTGACGGCGCACCCGGATTTTTATGCGGGCGCATTGGCGAAGGCGAAGGAGCTCGGCTACAAGCTCGATCATTTCTGGATGCGCGAGCCGGGGCTGACGCAGGGGCGACTGAGCAACATCCTGAACGCGCGCGGCATCAACGGCGTCATCATCGCCTCGCATGGGCGCGAGATGGGCGACGCGTTGCAGTTCGACTGGGCGAATTTCAGCGCGGTGAAGATCGACTATTTCCCGCATCAGCCGGCGCTGCACAACGTGACTAACAACCAGTGCGATGTCGCGCGGCTCGCGATGCAGAAGGTGATCGCGGCCGGTTATCGGCGGATCGGTTTCGTGATGCATCGTGGTTGGGATCACGCCGTCGATCACCTCTGGACGGCGGGATTTCTGTGCGAACAGCAGACGGTGGCGGCGAGCAACTGGGTGCCGATGCATCTATTTCCCGAGGCCGAGCCGGTGGAGCGCTGGCTGAACGAGAGCAAGGCGGATGTGGAGCCGGACTTCGCGGCGTTCAAGGCGTGGTTCGAAAAGCACCGGCCGGAGGTGATCATCAGCAAGGGCTCCTTTGTGCTGCCGATCTTGAAGAAGATGGGGCTGCGCGTGCCGCGCGACGTGGCGTTCGTGGATGTGTTTCTCGAGGAACTGGCCGGGCAGACGGCGGGCGTGCGGCAGAATCACACGACGGTGGGCGCGCTCGCCGTTGAAATTTTAGCCGGTCAGCTTCAGCACAACAAATTCGGCGTGCCTGAAATTCCCACGACGACCTATGTCGAGGGCTCGTGGTTCAACGGAGCGACGTGTCCGATGCCGAAGCCCTCGCCGCGAAAGCGTGCGGGAAAATCAAAAGAGAAAGTTTAGGGAAGGGGCGCGAAGGTCGTGGTGAATGTCGCCTTCTGACCGAGGGTCTCGACGTAGAAACTTTCCCGCTTGCGCGGAGGAGAATCGGGCGTCGTGCCATGCCACACGCGGAAATCTCCGGGAGTGGCGATGCTGACGTGCATCACGACTGCGCCGTAAGCGACGTCGAACTCGGCGCGGTCGTGAAATGATGCGCCGCTCACGTCGCGCCAGCGGCCGAAAGGTTCGGGCCGTCCGACTGAAAAATTGGCGTCGGACTGGAAATCGGCGGACAGACGCGCCTTGCCCTGCACATGCAGAGCGAGCCCGAGTTTTTGGGGCGTGGCGGCGCTACTTTCGACGGTCGCGATGTCGGTGAGCGTGTCGCCCTCAATGGACAGGGTGCGCCGGGCCTTGGTGTTGGCGCGGTAGTGGGGTTGTGCGACCGACACGCGCGCGGGCTGCGGGGAAAAGGCCAGAAGTTCGCCGCGCAAGGGGGAAACCTCCTCGCCGTTTTCGACGACCCATTCGCGCCGTTCGTCGAGCGGGCCGAGGTCTTCGCCCTCGCCGTCGATCAGGGGGACGTTGTGGTTGGCACCGCGCGTGTAGTAACCGCGGTGCAGCGGAGAGCCATAGCCGACCGTGCCGGTGTCGTGTGTGATATCGGTGTCGCCGAAAAACGCGGAGTAGTTCAGCGCCTCGGCTTGCGAGTGCGAGCGCGTGAGCTGGCCGTAGTGGACAAAGAGCTGCCAGCGGCCGGACTTGAGCAGCGCCATGCGCGTAGATTCGAGACTGCGACTGGTGACGGTCGGCAGCTCGGAGGCACGGGGCGACGCGGGCGGAGGATCCAGCAGCGTTTCCCAATCATGGCGTTTCGCGATTTGCTCGAGGCCGAGCGGAGTGGGGAAGACGCGATAGGCAGAGGCGAAAAGCTGCTTGTCGGGCGCGGTGGGCAGGCCGGAGCTGTCGGCGGGATTGGGCAGGAGTCCGGTGGGGAAACGCAGGTAGGAGAGGCTGAGCATCAGGTTTTCGGCGACGGTCATTTCCTGCGCGAGCTCCTGGGCGCGGCCGGCGATGCCAGCTTGGGTGAAGAGCGTGAGCGCGGCCTGCACGACGAAATTATTGTAGCCGAGCGACTGCTCACGCCAGAGGTAGTCGCTCGTCACGCCTTGGGCGATTTGCGCGCGGAGGCCGTATTTGCCGTCGAGAGCGTCGCGCCACATCGGCTCGTCGCCGAAAAGCAGCGCGACTTGGGCGACGGCACAGCGCTGCCAGACCGCGATATTGTGGATGGCTTGGAAGTTGGCGTTCAGCACGGCGACCTCGGGCTGGAAAAACTTTTCGCGCCAGACCTGCTTGCGCGCAGTGGTGGCGTAGTCGCCGAGCTGGCGGACGAGTTCGACGTATTTCACGAGGTTCGAGGCCTCGGTGAGTGTCTGCCAATAGAGCCGCGCGCCTTCGCGGGCGGGAGCCCATTTCAGATAATTCTCGGCGTAGAAATCCAGTTCTCCCGCGGCCCATGTGGCATAGCGGTCGTCGCTGGTGAGGCGGAAGAGGCGCGCGGCGCGGAGCATGACGTCGGCATGTTTTCCGCGAAAAGAGACAACCCACCACGCTTTGATCTTGGGCGTGATCTCGACGTGCGGATCGGAGGGCGTCGTGAAAAAGGTGATTTCGTCGCCGGGGATTTTATCGGTCCAGATGAGACGCGAGGCGTCCTTGGGGCTCACGCCGTCGTGCGACCAGCCGGCGATCCACTCGACGCGGTCGTGGTGGCGCGCCATCCAGCCGTCGACTTCGGTGCGTTCGCGCGCGAGCCACTTGACCCACTCGGGATCACGTGCGATGCGGTCGCGGGCACCGGCCCAGTCTTCCTGCGCGGCGCGCCACGGGTGACCGGCGGCGTCAAAGATTTTCGATTCGGCGAAAGCTTTTTCTGGATTGGGTTTTGGAAAAGGTGCGGCGTGGGCGGTCAGGGCGACGACAGCGGCGAGGACGATAAAGAAGCAGTGCGGCGCAAAGCGGGGCGGTTTGAGCATGGCAGACTAGACGCCGCAGGTGCGCAGGCGTTGCAAACGCGGCGGTGTCTATGCCGTTAACTATTTCAGTGGGTAGGGCGGGTTTTCCGCAATCCGCCGCTGCGCCTCAGCTCGCTTGAAACGCAGAGCGCAACCGGCGCGTTAGGGATAACGCGCCCTACCTCGGACGACGGACGATCCGCACGCCGAAGGGCGGGAGATCGACGGGGCCGGCGCAGCGTTCGCCGGTGAGGACGTCTTCGCCGGGCCACGGAGTGAAATCGACGCGGGCGGGCGTGGGCTCGTGGTTGATGACGAAGAGGAATTCGGCGGCGTCGGCGATGCGCACCGATGTTTCGACGCCAGCACCGGTCTGCACGGGTGCAACGATGCCGCGCGGGCGAAGGAGGCCGTCGATAAATTTTCGGAGATAGGCGCGGTCGGGCTGCGTGGCGACGTAGCAGGCTTCGCCGCGGCCGAAAATGTTTCGCGTGATCGCGGGGCGGCCGGCGAAAAATTGGCGCGTGTAGGTGGCGACGGCGCTCGCTCCGCGCAGGTGGAGTAACTCGCAGAATCTTGTGCAGGCGATCTCGGCAGCTTCGGGCGCGGCGGCGAGACGGATCGAGTTGGTTTCGCCGGGAAGAAGCGGCTGCCATTCCTCGACGACGAGGCCGAGCACGTCTTGCAGGAGCGCGGGGTAGCCGCCGAGCCAGATGTGCTCACGGTCGTCCACGACTCCGCTAAAGTAGCTGAGCACGAGCGCGCCACCGCGTTGCACGAAGGCGCGGAGATTTTCCGATTGCGGACGTGTGAGTTGGTAGAGCGCGGGAGCGAGGACGACGTCGTAGGCGTCGAGCGCGTGGTCGGGA
>JANYBX010000083.1 GCA_025360615.1 Opitutia bacterium | reverse complement strand
CCCCGACCTCAAGGCCAACCAGAACATGATGCAGCTCACCGAGGAGCTGACCTCGACGGAAAACAAGGTCTCCTTCGCCCGGCAGGCCTACAACGACTCCGTGATGCAATACAACACGACCCGCGAAGTTTTCCCCAACGTGATTTTCGCCGGCATGTTCGGCTTCCTCCCCGCCGAGCTCTTCAAGATCGAAGATCCCACCGAGCGCAACGCTCCGAAGGTGAATTTCAACTAACGACGATCCCACCAGAAAGGTAACATGGACACCCCGCTTTCTCCTTCCGCGCACCCATCCCCCACGGGAAATGAAAAAATTTGGACCATCCTGTGTCACCTCTCCTCCTTGATCGGCGTCGGCATTCTCCTGCCCCTCGTCGTCTATCTCGCGATGAAAGGTGACTCGAAGTATGTCGCCGCCAACGCCCGGGAATCCCTGAACTTTCACCTCTCAGTTTTAATCTACTGCCTCTGCAGCATTCCCCTGATCTTTGTCGTGATCGGAATTCCGCTGCTGATCGTGATCGGCCTCGGCTCGCTTATCCTCGGTATCGTCGCCGCGGTCAAAGCCTCCGACGGTGGCTGCTACCATTATCCCCTCACATTCCGCCTCGTGAGCTGAGCCCTCGTTTACCGTCCGCCTTGCCTGCGAAATCCCCGGGAGCGCCCACCCACCTAGTTCCACGGAGCGGCCCCGCCCCGCTCCGGACTCCTTTCAATGGACTTCTTTGAAGCCCAAGCCCGCGCGAAAAAGCGCACCTCGCGTCTCGTCGCGCTCTTCATCGTCGCGCTCATCGGCACCATCGCCGCCGGCTACTTCGGCGCGGTTTTCCTCACGGGAAAAATCCCCGGCAAAGCCACCCGCTACCGCGACCGCCAAGGCCGCACGCGCGTCGAATATCAATCCGACCCCGGCCGCGTCACCTCGCTCTGGCAACCGCAGACCCTCGCTCTCGTTTCCTTCGGCACCCTCGCCGTCGTCGGCCTCGCCTCCCTCTATAAGTGGAACGAGTTCTCCGGCGGTGGCGCCGCCGTCGCCGAGAGCGTCAACGGCCGCCGCGTCGATCCCCACACCACCGATCTCGCCGAACGCCGCCTGCTCAACGTCGTCGAGGAGATGGCCCTCGCCTCCGGCGTCCCGATGCCCGGCGTCTTCATCCTCCACGACGAGGCCGGCATCAACGCCTTCGCCGCCGGCCTCACCACGAGCGACGCCGTCGTCGCCGTCACCCGCGGCACGATGGAAAAACTCACGCGCGACGAACTCCAGGGCGTCGTCGCCCACGAATTCAGCCACATCCTCAACGGCGACATGCGCCTCAACCTCCGCCTCACCGCGCTCATCTTCGGCATCCTCGTCATCGGCCTCTCCGGCCGCGGCCTCCTCTGGTCCCTCCGTTATGCCAGCCTCAGCGACTCCCGTGACCGCGACGAAAAAGGCTCCAACAACATCGTCTTCCTCCTCGGCGCCATCGGACTCGGCCTGCTCGTGATCGGCTACGTCGGCTATTTTTTCGGCCGCCTCATCCAAGCCGCCGTCTCCCGGCAGCGCGAATTTTTGGCCGACGCCTCCGCCGTCCAGTTCACGCGCAACCCCACCGGCCTCGGCGGCGCCCTCAAGAAAATCGGCGGCTTCGCCATCGGTTCCTCGCTCACCTCCAACAAGAGCGCCGCCATCGGCCATTTCTTTTTCGCGCAAAGTTTCCGCTCTAATTTCGGCGGCCTCTGGGCCACGCATCCGCCCCTCGACGAACGCATCCGCGCCATCGAACCCTCCTTCGACGGCCACTTCATCGAGCCGCCCGAAGTCGTCGATGTCGCCCACGAATCCTTCGTCACCGCCGGCCTCGTCTCGCCCACCCACCCCACCCTCGCCCACCGAATCGAAAACCAAAACTCGAAAACCAAAAACTTCGACGCTGCCGCCGCGGTAGCGTCCATCGGCACGCTCACCTCCGCGGCCATCGCCAACGCCCAGTCCCTCCTCGCCGCCACCTCCCCGCGCCTTCTCGCCGCCGCCCGATCCGCCTCCGAAGCCCCCGTTCTCCTCTTCGGCCTGCTCCTCGATTTTTCCGACGAAACTGTCCAGCGCCGCCAGCTCGCCTTCGTCGCCAGCCGCGCCGGCGGCGAAGCCCTCCGCACCCTCGAGGAACTCAAGCCCGCGCTCCGTGATCTCGACGCCTCACACCGCCTGCCCCTCCTGCAGCTCGCGCTGCCCGCGCTAAAATCCATCGAGCCCTCCGCGCTCGCGCCATTTTTTGAAACCCTCGACGAACTCGTCCACGCCGACGGCCGCGTGTCGCCCTTCGAGTTCGCCCTCCAAAAACTTCTCATCCGCGAACTCGCCCGCAGCCGCTCCCCGTCCGCGCCCATCGTCCAGATTTATTCCTTCCAAGCCGTCGCCGACGAGATTGCCACCGTGCTCTCCGTCCTCGCGCACGCCACCAGTGCGGATCCCTCCGCCGCCTTCGCCGCCGGAGCCGAGCAACTCAAGCTCCTCCAAAGTCGCCTCAGCGCACCCACCACCTCCGCCGATCTCGTCGCCCTCGACGCCGCCCTCGATAAGCTCGCGACGGCCAGTGCGCCGATCAAGCAGCGCCTCCTCCACGCCGCCATCCACGTCGTCCTCGCCGACGGCGTCGTAGCCGTCGAGGAATACGAACTCCTCCGCGCCATCGCCGCCACCCTCGACCTCCCCTTGCCGCCGCTCTCAAGGTAGGGCGCGTTATGCCTAACGTGCCGGAGCGACATCGCCCGCGAATCGTCCCCGCGCCTCTCCAAAAATTTTTGCCACAAAAAGTGCAAGGAATTCGAAAGCTCCGACGATGATCCCATTGCGCCTATAGGCGCGCGGGAGATTCTTTACAAAGCCCCCGAAATTCCTGCGCCTTTTTGCGGCCAAAATTCTGCATTCCGTCATCGCCACCCGCGAAACCACCCCACTCCCTGCGTCGTCTCAACCCCCATGTCGCACGATCCCCACGGCCACGACCTTCATCACCCCTGTTTCGGTATCTCGACCGATCTCGAGGACTACTTCCTCACCCGCCGCCAGTTCCTCTCCCGCGTCGGCATGGGCGTAGGCGCTCTCGGCCTCGCCTCCCTCGTCCCCTCCTCCCAACTTTTCGGCGCCACCGCTCCTCTCGCCACCTCCGCCCTCCCGCTCGGCCCCAGCCCGCTCCTTCCGAAGCCCCCGCATTTCCCCGCGACGGCCAAAGCCGTCATCCACATCTTCGCCCAAGGCGCCCCGTCGCACGTCGACACCTGGGACCCGAAGCCCTCCCTCACGCGCTTCAATAACAAAACCCTCCCCGACGGCGGCGTCGCCATGGGCTCCCCGTTTCAGTTCGCCAAATACGGCCGCAGCCAGCTCGAGGTCAGCTCCGTTTTCGATGAGGGCCTGAATGGGTCCAGTTACGAAAAGATTCGGATGGGTCTCCTGCTGCCAGCCAGCGGCTTCTCGAAGCTTGATCTCCAAATCCGCCAACGGCTCGCGCGCGCTGTAGGGTAGTTTCTTATCTTCTATTACGTCCTGTCCTGTCCTGTCCTGTCCATGGGA
>JANYBX010000050.1 GCA_025360615.1 Opitutia bacterium | reverse complement strand
CGCATTGCCGGCCAAGCCCGTGCAGATCGCGTGGTAGGAGCCGGCATCGGTGGCGACGAATTCCGCCAGACCGAGGCTGCGCAGCAGCGCGGAGCCCATGCGCGAGCGGAAGGTGGTGCCCTCCCATGTGATCACCGGGATTCCGATTTCCAACGGATCGACGAGCGAGTTCACCCCGCCGAAAGGAAAGGAATCGAGGTAGATGTCGCCGACGCGCAGCAGCTCCTTCACGTCGGTGCG
Source organism: Opitutia bacterium (assembly GCA_025360615.1). Classification (GTDB taxonomy): domain Bacteria; phylum Verrucomicrobiota; class Verrucomicrobiia; order Opitutales; family Opitutaceae; genus Tous-C4FEB. The sequence goes on along the minus strand of JANYBX010000050.1, from coordinate 9,486 downwards.
GGAGGGAAACCGCGTCGTCGAGACCACGAGGCGGTCGGTCGCGACCCCGTGCGCCGTGAGCACGCGGTCGAATCCGGCGCGAAACCGCTTGATCGGGTATTCCGAGGACCAGTTCGGGTTGAACGGATGCACCAACAGCCGGGAGCCCGGCACGGCAGCGAGCAAACGCGCCCATGCCTCCTGCATCTCCGGGATGACTTTGAAATAATTCGCGGCCGAGACGAACACCGTCGCGTCCTCGGGCAGGCCCAGCGCGGCGCGCGTCCACGTAGCGGTCGGCGGCTGCTGGTCCGCCTCGTAGTTGAACGCGTGCGTCGGCCCGCGCAGCAGGCCGAGCCGCTCGGTGAAATGCGTCGGCGCCTCGGCCGACTCGGTGAGCGAGCCCGAGATGTAGAGATCGATTTCCGGCAGGCCGGTCGTGGTGCAGGAGGAGTTGTTCGCGATCTGCAACGGCGCGACGCGGTAGAGCGCCAGACGCGTGACCTCGTTGACGACCGCGGTGACGTTGGTCCCGAAAACCACCACGTCGAGCTGCGCCGCTCGCAGCACTTCGAGTTGGGCTTCGAATTCGGCGGGCAACACATGGAACGCTGAGACCCGTCCGCGCGCAAAATTCTCGACGGGCGTGCCGCTGCCGTGATGGACAAAGAGCAACACTTCAAACCGCTCCGGATCGAGCTGCTCGAACGTGGGCAACGTGCAGTAAGTTTCGGTCTGCGGCGAAAAATGCCGGCTCACGAATCCCACCCGCAGCCGGCGCCCGTCGCGCGGCAATGGCGGCATCTCCTCCTGCGCGGGCACGGCGAACGCGGCCTTGAGCAGACGGCCGCGCGCCTCGTAGTGGCGGCGCAGCGAGCCCTCGGCAAAATAGAGTGGAATGCAGTTCGCCGCCTGCACGTAGGCGAGCACGGCCGCCCGCACCTGGGTCGAGCCGCGATTGATCGCGGCCAGTCGCGCCAGTTCTTCGAGCCGGCGGAGATAATGCGCCGCATAGACCTCGGCCTGGCCGCTCGCGCAGAATCCCTGCGGTGTCGCAAAAAGATACGCCACATAGTCCGGCCACAACCACGCCGGCACGGACTCGATGCGCGGCCCATTGGGCCATTGCCAGGCGGGCACGAGCAGCATCGCCGCCAGCAAACCGGGCCAGCCGCCGGAGACGAGAGCCTGAGCCTCCCCGCGATCACCGGCGGGCGCCGCGCGGTCATAGACTCCGGCGGCGGCAAGCTCCCGCACGAGCTGACGCCCGGCGTTCGCGAGCGCCGACTGAATTTCCCGGCGCGGCACACGGGCGATGACGGCGCTCGCGGCGGCGCGAGCCGTGATCAATTCAGTCCACGAATCGGGGCTGCCAGGCTGTTCCAAATAGAGGGCGAGTGCGACGCGGAGCCGGGCAAAGATCGCCGGGCCCTCCTCGCGACTGACCGGGCCTTTTTGATGATCACTCGATTCGGGCGAAGTGGACGGCAGCGGTGGCGACGAGAGGGATGCTGGTGGCATAAGTGCCTACCGCAAGTTTTGGTCCGAGACGGATCACTTCAGCGGTAACTAGTGAAGTATAATATGATAAAACTCTTTTTAATCCCCATTCAGGACGCCGTCCTCGATTCATTCAGCCGGCAACTCGACGTGGCAAAAATTGCCGGGCCCGGATGTTTCCGCACCCCGACGACGGGGCAACCTGACGGTTAGGGCCGGTCAGACACTTGGGCGCTTTGCAGCCGTCGCCCTCACTGGAGACGCGACAGCGAAGCCCGGTGACCGCACTCCGCCTCCATTTTGATCGAGCGGCGGCGCGCAGGTTTTTCTGATTCTATTTCTTCGCGGCGGGGACCGGCGGCAGCGTGGCGAGGAGTTGTTGGAAACGGGTGCGCGTGGCAGCATCGCGCGCGAAGCGGAGGCCGAGATTGGCGAGAGAGGTGGCGTCGGCCGCGGCGCCGGCGCGAAGTTTGGCGCGGGCAGCGGTGTGAACGAGGTCGGCGTCAGCGGGGAAAGCGCGGACACCTTCGTTGAGCACGAGGAGGTTTTCGGGTTTCGGCACTGTGGCGCTGCCCAGCCAAACATCGGCGATGGTGCGGAAAAGATCGGCGCGCAGCGGGGGGCGTTCGTGCGCGGTGGCGAGCAGCCGGAGAAGTTCGGCCACTTGGGCATCAGGAATCGGCGCGGCGGTCGCGGTCAGCTCAGCGAGGCGGAGTTGCGCGAGGTAGATGTAGGCCCCGGGCAGATCGACGCCGGCTTGCGTGGCGAAGGCGAGGTTGTGCTGGGCGAGAGCGGAGTGGTGCTCGGTGCGGTCGAGCAGCGCGATGGCGGCGAGGAGGCGGGCGTCGGTGTGCTTGCGCTGATAGGGCGAGAGGAGTTGGACACGGGCGTCGGCCAGGCGGCCGGCGAGGCGGAGCGTGTCGCCCTTGATGCGGCCAACCTCGGCGTCGGTAGCGTCGCGCAGGGCAAACGCGGGCAGCTCGATGGGTTTCGGCAGCGGCGAGTCGGGGCTGGAGTAGCTGCCGGTATCAACGTAGGCGCGGATGGCGGTCGCCATGCTGACGGTGCTTTGGTGAAAGAGTTCCGCGAAGAGTTTCTCGCTGGGCGGCTCGCGATTGAGGCGGGCGACGAAATCGAAGAGCGGCTGGCGGTAGCGCTGGCCGGAGCCGTAGAGACAGAGATGCACGAAGGCGAGCGACTCGGCGGGGAAGGCGCCGTTGATCGGCTGGAGAAATTCCGGCGAGTCGTAGCCGATGGCGAAGAGTTGGGAGAGGGGCAGGATTTGACGCTGCTGGAAAAACCGGCCGAACGCGTCGTCGAATTTCTCGAAACGGTAGCTGTCGGGTGAAATGTCGAGCCGGCTGTAGAGTTGCGCCAGGCCTTCGGTGAACCACGGCGGCAGGCGCGGCTGCACGCGCGCGAGGATGGAGTGGATGTAGCCGCGAAGGATGAGCCGGTCGTGGTTGACCATGACACCGCCGTTGGTGCTGGGCTCCGCGCCGGGGACGTTGGAGTTGTCGGACGTGGGATCGACGCCGGGCGTAGTGCTGCTGACTTGGCCGGGCTGGTTGAGGTCGAGTTCCTGCGCCTGGAGGTCGATGACGATCACCGCTTGGTCGGGATCGGCGGCGAAGAAACTCGCGCTGGCGGTGTTGGCGTTGGCGGGGCCTTGCGCCGGGGTGAGCGTGGAAAATTTATCGCCGGCACCGCAGAGCACGATGGTCACGGGCAGCGCGGGGAGGGATTTGGCGAGCGGGAAAAGTTCGCGGAAGAGGCTTTGAAACCGATAAAGCCGCGCGGCAAGGCGCGTGGTGGCCGCATCGGAGCCGTTGCTGAAGAATTCAAAATCGCCCATGCGTGCGTAGCGCCACGGTTCGGGGGGCTGGACGATGAGGCTTTCGCTGACCGAGTAGGCGGGGAGCTTGACGATCTCCCCCGTGGGAGCGTCCGCGGGGGCTTGCGCACGGAGCGCGGTGGCGAACGACCAAGCAAGCAGGACGAAGGGAGCGGCGCGCATAGGGAAAAAGTAAGACGCGTCGCGGACGCGAATGTGACGCAAACTTCGCGTGGCTACTGGTAGCGCGCGCTGCGGCCGAGATAGTTGAGCATCCAGATCTCTTTCCACACGCGGTAGCGACCCTCGTGGGTGATCTTGCCGAAATCCTCCCTCTCCGGGTGCGGGTGGAGAAAGCCGAGTTCGGTGTTGAGCTGGTCGAGTTCGCTCTGGGCGGAGTTCAAGTCGGGGAGTGGCTCGACGGTGAAGGGCACGGGCGTCGCCCCGGCGGCTGTGAGTCGGGCGCGATGGCGGCCGAGGAGACGCGGAAGCGAACGGCTCCAGGGGCGCCGCTCGACGAACCAGTTCTCGGGATAAAAACCGGCGAAGGGGATGGTGAGGTTGTCCGTCACGTAGCGGGCACCGTCGGCAGTGAGCGTCGTGAGCGTGAAGCAGAGACCGATGGCGCCGTTGGCTTGCGGGAGAAACGTCACCTGCGCGCGGAGCGTGGCGGAGGCATCCTGATAAACCGAGACGCGGAGATACACGCCGCCGCCGACCTCGGCCTTCAGCGCCTGCGTCTGGCGAAAGCCCTGCGCGCGGAGCCATTCGCGGATCTTCAAGAGGCGGGGCTGCACCGGCCATTCTTCGCCGCTGGAGTTGATGGCGTAGCGGGGAAACAGCGGGAGCGGACTCACGCTGAGCGCGGAAATCGCGAGCCAGTTATAGAGCGTCTCGCCCAGAAACCAGAGGAGGAAAAACGCCGCCACGAGCACCCAGTAGGGCCGGTCGACCAGCTGAAAGTCGCGGCAAAGCTGCGCGGCGCCGAAGGCAAACACGACCCAGCGCAGCCAGCGGTCCGCGATGGCCAGCAAGGGCGAGGCCAGCCGCTGGTTAAGCTGCACCAGCACGAGCGAAACGATGATCGCGCCTAGAATGAGATACTGCGTCTCCATCGGGAAAGATCAGCCGGTTTTGCCCAATGTTCAAACGCGAGATCAGCTCAGCCGCACCGGCATGATCACGCAGATAAAACTGTCGAGGGTTTTGAAAACTCCGGGGCTGACCTCGTCCTTCACCTCGAAAAACACCTCGTCCTTCGTGAGCGCCTTGAGCGGGTCCATGATGAAGGAGGGATTGAATGCCACCTGGAGATCGGGGCCGCTGTAGCCGATCGCCATCGATTCGTGGGCTTCGCCGAAGTCGGAACTCTGCGCGAAAATCTCCAGGAGGTTGCTCGTGATCTTGATTTTGACGGAGTTCGCCTTTTCAGAGCAGACCAGCGCGGCGCGATGCACGCACTGGAGGAAAAACTCGCGCTCCAGCTTGATGCGCTGGTGGGTCTCCTTGGGGATGACCTGTTGGTAATTAGGATAATTGCCCTCCACGACTTTCGAGTAGAGGTAAACGCTGTCGATTAAGCCGCTGGTATCCTTGTCGGTGGCGATTTGGAAGGCGGCGCGGCGCTCGTTGAAGTTGATCTTCACTTTCGCGCCCTTGTCGAGAAGGCGCGTAAGTTCCGACACGGTCTTCGCTGGAAGAATGATCGCGCCGGCGCTCGCGGCGGGCACTTCCATGTCCTTGGAAATGTGGGCGAGGCGGCGGCCGTCGGTGGCGACGAGCGTGAGTTTGCCATCGCGGAAATTAAAATAGACGCCGTTGAGGATGTAGCGGGTCTCATCCGTAGACTGGGCGTAGGCGACGCTGCGAAGCATGCCGGTGAGTTCGCTCTGTTCGAGCGTGTAGGCCTTCTCGTCGCCAAACTCCGGCAGCGGGGGAAACTCCTCCTTGCCGATGCCCATGATGCGGAAAGTCGAGCCGCCCGAGGTGAGCTTGACCTGATGATTCGGCGCGCCGTCGAAAGAGACATCGACGCTCGGCAACTCGCGCACGATGGTGGCGAGCCGTTTCACGGGCAGCGTGACGGAACCCGTCTCCTTCACCTCGGCCTTGATCTTGCAGCGGATGCCGAGGTCGAGGTTCGTGGTGGAGAGGGAAATCTGGTCCTTCTCAGCCTCGATGAGCACATTGCTCAGAATCGGCATCGTGGCCTTGGAGCCCACGACGTTCAGCACTTGGGCTAGTCCGTTGGCAAAATGGTCGCGATTGATTTTGAATTTCATGAAGGGGTAACAGCGAGCTGTGGTTGGGAAACTAACAAAGTCTAAAAGAATACATCTTCAATAAGGAATTATATCACTATCCATATGTCCTGCGAACAAGACCAGCAACCGGCTGTTCTCACTCGGAAAAACGGGGCAAAAGCGCCGTGAAAAACTTTTCCCTGGCTGTGTGCAAAGCGGCGGTTGTGCGCAACGGTAAATTTGTTCCCACGGCGCGCGCAGCTTGTTCACACTCTGTTGGTCGGCGGTGGGCTCGCGTGCGGCTGGCGCGGCCGGCGCAGGTGCCGGATCAATCCATAGAAAATGTAACTCAACGTGCAGGCGAGCAGGCCGAATTCCTTGAAAAGGAAGAGCACGCCGGCGATCACCACCGCGAGGACGAACGTCGAAAGCTTGGTGCTCGTTTGCATGTCCACTTTTTTGCCGCTCGGGTAGCGGACGGTGCTCACCATCAGCACGGCGATAAGCACGAGCAACGGTGGCAGCACGACGGCCCAGCGGTGCAGCTCCCGGTCGTTTTCCGCGAGACTGAGCAGCGCCAGCACCAGCGAGGCCACCGTGCCGGCGGCTGCGGGCACGGGCAGGCCGACAAAGTCCTTGCTCGAGTCCTTCGCATCGCGATGCAGCAGGGGATTGGTGATGACGTTGAACCGCGCCAGCCGGATCGCCGCGCACAGCAAGTAAATGAAGCTCAGAAAGCCGCCCATCTGCTGGAAAATCGGATAGCCCTGCGTGGGCGACAGAATCAGGAAAAAGACCAGCAACGCCGGCACGAGCCCGAACGACACCACGTCCGCTAGCGAGTCAAACTCCGCGCCGAACAGCGATTCGCGTCCGCCCATCCGCGCCAGCCGACCGTCCAGCGTGTCGAAGGCCGCCGCGCCCAGAATGAGCCACACGGCCCATTTGAAATACCCGATGGCCTGCGGCGTCAGATCGGTGGCGACTTGCACGCCCGCGGCCCGCATCTCGTAGTTTGCCTTGATGCAGAAAATGATCGCCGCGAAACCGCAGCACAGGTTTCCCGCCGTCATCAGGTTCGGCAAAAAATAGATGCGGCTCGCCTGCGTGACGTTGTAGGGATCCTCGCGTTCCGCGACGCGCTCTTCCTCGGCGGCGCGCTCGGCGTGCGACTGGCGGCGGCGGAATCTCATTTGGTGAGGCTTTCCAGGTATTTCCAAAACTTGGAGTGCTGCTCGACGAGCTGTTGTTCCGAGACCGGCAGCTTGTTGCGCAGGAGAAAATCCTCGAGCGAGTTTTTGTGCAGGATGTAGTGGACGTGCAGCGTTTCCCCCACGGCATCGAAGTAGAAACGGAAGTCCCCCGCGCGCAGCCGGTAAAATTCCTTCCCCGCCCGGTGGAAGCGGCCGAGCGGCTCGCGCGGATGCACCATGTCGGCAGGCTTCAGCGCGCTGATGGGCTCGACCAGATCCAACTGCTTCAGCTGGTCGAGGCGGTTGAGCTCATGCATCGCCTGAGAGGAGAAAGTGACTTGAAACATGGCCGCGGTCCTTATCGTTCCCAGTAACCCCGTCCCAGCCCGGGCGTCATGCCCGGTGTTGCTGTGCGCCGCAAAATTTCGTTCCAGTTACCCATGAAACGCCTTGGTCTATTCCCCGCCCTCTTGTCGGCAACGCTATTTCTGATCGCCGATCTCCCCGCGCAGGAACCCGCGCCCGCGCCGCCGCCGAAAAAACTCTCCGAGAGGGATGCCGAGCTGTTGAAACGCTACGACAAAAACGGCGACGGCAAACTCGACCAGGATGAACTCGCCCTCGCGCACGAGTCGATGCGAGGCGAGCGGATGACCGGGGAGAACGTCGTCACGCCTGGCGTCCGGGACAAGCTGCTCGAACGCTTCGACACCAACCACGACGGCAAACTCGACGACGACGAACGCGCCGCGATGCGGAAGGCCTTGGGGCAGGCGCAGGATTTTTTCCGCGCCCGCATGATGGAGCGCTTCGACGTGAACCATGACGGCAAGCTCGATGAAACCGAACGCGCGGCGGCCCGCCGCGCGCTCGACGACTTCTTCGCCGGCCTCGACGAGAAGCCGTAGGCGCCGTCTCGGTTTTTTCCTGCGCCGAAGCCAGGCCTTGAAGAAACCCCCAATTGCTCACGTGCTGGCGAAATGACGAAAGCGCCCGCCGTCCGCCGCCTGTTGTGGTGCGGTCTGGCGTGTCTGTTCGCGACGCTTCGGCTGCGGGCCGCCACCGAGCTCGACATCCCCGTCGTTTACGGCGGCTACGGCATCGCGTTCTACGAGGAGACCGCGCGCCAGTTCGAGGCGCTGCGCCCCGGGGTGACGGTGAAACTCTACGGCGATCCGCGTATCACCGACAAAGTACGCGTGCGCATCATCGACGGCGATCTGCCCGACGCCACCCTCCCGCGCGATTTGCTCATCCCCGCGCTCGTGCGCGCGGGCAAACTCCGCGATCTCACGCCCTGGCTCGACGGCCCGAACTGGGAAGGCGACGCCCGCTGGCGCGATACGTTTCTACCCGGCGCGCTCGACTCGTGGGTCGTCGATGGCCGGCCGTATGGACTGCCGTTCACCTACGCGTGCTGGACAATTTTCTACAACCGCGCGCTGTTCCGCGAGCACGGCTGGAGCGAGCCGCGCACGTGGGACGAATTTTTCGCGCTCTGCGAAAAAATCAAAGCCACCGGCACCGCGCCGCTGAGCCTCACTGGCATTTACTGGAAATATCCCAACGCGTTCCTGCGTTCCGCGTTTTTCAATCTCGGGGGGCCCGAGGCCTGGCGCGCCGTGAACGATCTCACGCCCGGCGCCTACGCGGATCCGCGCTACGCCCGCGCCGCGGCGGTAATTCAGCGCATCGCGCAGGATTACACGTTGCGCGGCTGGGAGGGTGCCACGCACACCGCCGCGCAGCTCGCCTTTCTCGAAGGCCGCGCCGCGATGACGGTCTCGGGTTCGTGGATGATCCACGAAATGGACGGCAAAATCCCTGCCGGCTTCGAGATCGGCGTGATGAATTTCCCCGTGTTTCCGGACGGTGTGGCGGACCCGGCGACGATCCAGGCGAGCGCGGATTGTTTTTTTCTCTTCGCGACGGGCGATCCCGAGCGGGAAAAACTCACGGTGGATTTCCTTCGCTTCCTGACCTCGCGCACGCGGGCGGCGGCGTTTGTGCGCGCCTTCGATTCGCCCGTCGCGATGTGCGGCGTGCCCGTGGAGGCGTTTTCCACGCGCATGCGGCCGACGGCCGAGTTAATCGCCGGCGCGCACGGGGCGTTCAACATGCCGCAGATCATGCTGCAGACGCCGACCGTGCGGCAGACCCAGATCGACGTGCATATGGAATTGATGACGGGGAAAACCACGCCGGCAAATTACGCCGCGCGACTTGAGGCGGCTGCCGTCACAGACCGCGCGCACGCTGCAAAGCCGAACGAGGTGGACTACCGGCATCCCTTCGCCGGCGCGTTGCTGTTGATCGGCCTCGGCGCGCTGGGCGTCTGGCTGCTCTGGCAAAAGGTAGGGCGGGTTATCCCTAACCCGCCGCGTTTGGCTCCGACCACATCGAATGTTGAGCCCGACATTTCTCGGCGCGTTAAGGATAACGCGCCCTACCCTCCCAAAAATACCACGCCGCCCGCCGGCGAAGCCTTCTTCGGCCGCCTGCGCGCGCCGGTCGGCCTCGGGTTCGTCGGGCCGGCGTTTCTCCTCTACGCGACGCTGGTGGTCGCGCCAGGCGCGGCGGCGTTCGCGTGGGCGTTTACGCGGTGGGATGGACTCAGCCCACGCACGTGGGCGGGCGCGTTTAATTTCAAATGGCTGCTCTTCGAGAGCGACCTGTTCTGGTTCGCGCTGAAAAATAATCTCTTCCTCATGGCCGTGCCCGCGCTCGTCGTGCTGCC
>JANYBX010000286.1 GCA_025360615.1 Opitutia bacterium | reverse complement strand
CGTTTGGAAGATCACCTCGCCGCGGCCGCCCGACCCTGGTCCACCCCCACCGCCGTCGCCTCTCTCATCCACTCCTGGCTCTCCGATCAGGTAAACTTTGGCGATCCAGCCTAAAGTGTATTAGCTAGGGGTGATTGGTATCAATCAGAAACTAACAAAACACGGCCAGACCCCCTTGGCTCGTCAGCAGCGCAGTGGACGCCGGACGCGACGGCGGGCTCGATGCCCGCCGCGTTCGTGCGCGATTCCTCGCGCACACGCCGCCGCCCGGCCCGACCGCACCCCACCGGACCGCAGCGACAACGGAGCGCAGGGAGGAAGCAGACGGCGTGTCAGCGGCTCGGCGCTGGCGCGACGTGTGCCGCTGGTTCATTGGATGTCTTGCGAAGAGGAAAACTAACAAAACACGGCCAGGCCCCTTCGGCTCGCCCGACCCTTCGGCTCGTCCGCCTTGTCACTCTAAGCCCAAAGCGATGCCAGAGGTAAAATCATTAAACCATTTTTTCAAAGCTGAGCTTTTACACACAAATGGTTTCCCTTGGGAATACCCCCCCTTCCCAAGCTTATCCAGAAAAACAGAATACAATATCCCATCATTATCGCCATAAATAATAATCCCCCATCGGACGTCATATTTGCTTTCACACACCTGGATATCATCTTTTTTTTCCGCGTTATAAAACGAGCGCACTAATTTATATGAAAGAGGATATGCTATTTTAATTCTTGCGTCCGGATTTTTAAGCAAAGTTTCCGGGGTTATGTTTACTACGCCCATGGACGATTCTAATATATAATAAATTTCAATTCGCCGCACCCGAATCAAATCCTCAGAGCGAACAACAATGCTAGATTCGGTCATAGCAAATGCAGAAAGCGAATGCATTAAACAGAATAAAAAGTATTTCATTTTAATATTTATGGGCGACTATGCTTAGTTGGGTCACTGACTCTTGTTGTACCATGCTCATTATGATCGAATCGTAGCGGTTCGTGCAATATATTAGCCGCACGTCTCTCTTCTCCGGTAATGACGCGCGCCTCCTCCTTATATTGATACTGAGGATCCGGATCGCGGCTAGTGACGATGACTCGACCTGGATTAGTGTCATATTCTCGCGCATGTGCGACTTCATGATAAAGAGCCAAAGCGGCCGAAATATATTTATCACAATCACCTGTATTTATGCCCGCAGTTGAATCCCAAGAGATAGTCCTTGTAACGTACTCAAATTGATCAGCAAGGCCTTTCCCTTCGGTGAGCAAGTAGACCCTTTCCGACTGCCCGAGCTGCCGGAATGCAGCGGCCGCTTCCGGATTGTTTGCAATAACATATTTCCAGGCTTTTATTATAGCTCCAACATCTGAATTAGAACCGAATTCGATCTTAAGACCGTAACTGTCGACATAATTGACCGGATTATCTTTTACGTAAGCATATAGATTAACTCCTCCCGATTCCCCGATCGGGTCTCTGGATAGCCAGCGCCCGAGATCGGCATCGTAGGCCCGATAGAGCGTCAGGTTGAGGCCGGTCGCCTGATGACGGTAGAAGCCGGTGAAGCCAAAATCTGCTTCCAGATCGCCGGAGACCTTAGTGATTCGACCGTAGGAATCGTAGTTGTAGCGGGCGCGGACTGCCCCGCTCGTGTCGGTCATTTCGCGGACGGAGCCGAGGTGATCGTTGGTATAGAACAGAGCAGTTGAGCCATTGAGCTGCCCTTGGCCGTAGAAGCGCTTCGTGACGTTGTTGGACGCATCGCGCTCCTCGCAGGGCTGGGCGCCGCCGCACCAGACCCATTGCTTGATGAGCGTGCCGTTTAATTTTTCCTGCACGCGCTGGCTTTGGCCGTTGTAAACGAACTCGGTGACGTTGCCGGCTTGCGTGATTTTCACGAGGCGGTTGACCGCATCCCAATCATAGGTGCGGCCGGTGCCGTCGGCGGTGAGGTTGCCGTTGAGGTCGTAAGCGAGGGTGCGGGCGACGCCGTTGTTGACCGTGACTTGGTAGTTCTTGGTGGCGGTGTTGCCGGTGCCGTCGGTAGCAGCGACCGCGACGGTGGGCGTGCCGGGGGAGAGGGTGACGTCGGCCGAGAACTTGTTCGTGGCGTCGAGCACGGCGGGCTGGCCGTTGACGGTGATGTTGGCCGGTTCGTTGACCGTGCCTTCGATGCGGATGGGGCCGGTGGGCGAGAGGGCGGTGACTTGGTTGACGGTGTTGTGCGAGGCGGCGGTCACGGCGTGGTCGATCTGCTCACTGGTGCGGTTGCCGGCTTTGCCATAGCGGTAAACGTAATTTTTCACTCCGGCGACGGCGGGCACGGTGGCTTCGGTGAGCTGGTCAGCGGCGTCGTATTTAAACGACGAGGTGAGCGCGGCGGCGGCGTCGAGTTGCTGGCTCCACGTTTGAATGAGTCCTTCCTTGTCGTAGGTGTAGCCGTAGGTCGAGAGGTTTGCCCCACCGGAGCGGAGGTTCACAATTTGTTGCAGGCGCTGATCGCCGTTGCCGTCGGGCGCGGAGCTGTTCGGATAATAGGCGTAGTTGGTGCGCTGGCCGTTGGGGTAATCGACGTGGTCGAGGCGGCCGGTGGCGGCGACGTAATTGTAGCCGAAGGTGCCGAGGGGATTCGTGGCGGAGGTGATGCGGCCGAGCGAATCGTAGAGGACGCTGCTGGCGTTGGCGGCGGCGTTGATGGAGCTGGTGAGCGTGCGACCGAGCTGATCGTAGGTGTAGCCGATGGTGTCGGCGGCGAGCGGGCCGTCGATGGTGGCGAGCCGGCCCGCGCCGAGGGTCGGGCTGGTGGGGATGGGGTTGAAGGCGTAGGCGGTCGTGCCGAGGGCGTCGGTCATCGTGGCGACGCGGGGATAATACGGGTCGTAAGTATAGCTGACGGTGGGGGTGGCGATGGCTGACCCGGTGTAGCTGACCTGACTGGGACGATCGTCTTTGAAATACTGATAATTGGTCGTCTGGCCCTTCGCGTCGGTCGTGGATTTGAGCCGGGAGGTATTGGTCTCATAGGCGAGGCCGTGGCTGGTGCCATCAGGAAAAATCTTGGCGGTGACGCGGCTCTGCAGGTCGAGTTCCCAGCGAGTGGTGCGGCCGTCGGCATCGGTCAGCGCCGTGAGCGAGCCGCAACTGCACCATTGCATTAACGTGAAGCGATTCAACGGATCGCGCACCGACTTGGGCCGCCGGAGTGCATCGTAGGCGGTCTTCGTCCACAAGCCGCGGCGGTCGCGCACCTGAGTCGCGTCGAGTTTGTCATAGACGATTTGTTGATAGGTGGCGTCGGGATAGGTGACGACCGTCGCGCGGTTGAACACATCGTAGTCGGTCGTGACCGTATAGCCCTGCGAATCCGTGACGGTGCGGAGCCGGCCAAAGCCATCGTAGGAGAACGTGGTCGTGTCAGCGGTGCCGGCGAGCGGGCCGTCGAGGGCGACGAGGTAGCCGGTTTTGGTGAGATCGGTGAGATTGGCCCCGCCGGCCGGGTCGTAGTAGAAGGAGGTGGTCTCGCCTTTGGCGTTGGTCGTGGTCGAGAGCTGGCCTTTGAGATTGTAGGTGTTGGTCGTCACCTGGCCGGCGGCATCGGTCACGGTGAGCGGAAGGTGCTGGGCGTTGTAGGTGGCCTTCGCGAGGACTTCATATTGGCCGGAAGGGCCGGTTTTCTGGCGGACTTCGGTGGCGTCGATGGTGTTGGTGTCGTAGATCGTGGTCGTCTCGCGGCCGACCGGATCCGTGTAGAGAGTGACGTGGCCGAAACTGTTATAGACGTATTGCTGGAGCTGCGTGGTGCCATCGTCGAGCACGCGGCCGACCTTGGTGAGATTATAGCTCGTCCCGAGATTGAGAGAACTGGTCTGCCCCTGATAATTATAAAAAGTGCGAGCGGTCTCGAGCGGTTCCTTGGTGTTTTCCAGCGAACCCGAGACGGCCGCGCTACTGGGCATGTGCAGCCAATGATAGATCCGGGCAGAGGCGGGATCCCCGGCATTAGCGGACGCCTTTTTATCCCAGTAGAACGTGTTGCGATAAACTTGGGAAAACTGATAAGCCAGCATGCCCACCGGCAGCAGGGGAACGGGCACCGTGTTCGACAGCGAAGCCGTATTGGCGCGATACTCGATCCGCTCCAGACCGCCTTCCGGGTCGGTCAGCGTGAGCCAGCGATCAAGGCCGGTTTCGCCGAAGGCGTAGGTGTTGGTGCCGTAGGGGGTAATCAGCGAAGCGATGAACGTGGTGGCGCCCTGGTAGGTCACCTGCGAGGTGAGGCCGAGCGTATCCGTGAGGGTTTCGAGCCGGCCCTGCGCATCGTAGGTAAACAGGCAGGACCGCCCGAAGGGATCGGTCACACCGGTCATCTTGAGCGGATCGGCCGCCAACGCGTAGGACACAATCGTCACCTGACCGATGGCATCGGTGATGGCGACAAGCCGCTTGGAGGCATCGTAGCCGAGCACGAGCGCATTGCCGGCGGGATCGACGACCTGAGTGAGAAAATATCGAAAGGTCGATCCCGCGCCGGTGCGAAAACCATAGACGAGCTTGGAGCCGTCGGCGGAGCGACGCTCGTAAGTTTGCGCGTTCACCTTAAGCAATCTCTTCGTGGCATCGACCGTGCCCGCCTGCGTGGGGGTCGCCGGAAGCGTGGAATTGTTGAAGGCCGCATAAGCAACACTGCCGCCGCCCAGAGGACGAACGGTCGGGGTGCATTGTGCACCAGAAACGCTCTCGTCAACGAACGACGAATAGCCCGACAGCCATTGCGATCCGCAATTGGCATAATCGGGAATCGCGGGGCGGCTCGCCTCCCGCTGGTTATAGTTGAGCTGAAAAGCCACGGCGGGCCCAACCGGGGGGACGTAGTAGATGGGTGTATCAACCAGCTTGAGGCTTACCAACATCAAGTGCGCACTGGCTACCGGCATGCCAGGGGTAGGCCGCGGCTTCGGGCAGGTCGCGCAATCTTCATCCTTGGTCTGCGTGCCATCGGCATCCGTTGGATCTCCCTTTCCGAAAACCGCCACACCCTCTGCATTTGAAACCAGAGTATAACCAGCCGGGAGAGGGCCTTCCGAAATGAGCATGTAACCACTGGCTTCAGTATCAATCGCAGATTGCGTGGCGATGAAGTGTGTATTCGGCTCGCCGAAAGTCGGGTCGGTAAAATGAGCAATCCCATCCTCTATTCCAAGCAAGGCGGAGTAGTGCCCCACCCGCCAGTGCAGCACTGCGGGTGCGACCAACGCCGCGCCAGGCATACGCCGAACCATCTGGAGCTTTAATCCCGCTGTTTGGGAAAGTCGTGCGACTTCGGACAGTGCAAAACCCTTTGAGGTGGATTCGGCGGCGAGGATGCACGCCGGAGTAATCTCAGTCGGATGCAGGGACGCATAAATATTACCCAACGCTGCGGGACCGCAGAGGAAAGCTTTTCCGGGTTGGTTTTCCATTCTCCAGAGGCCGGCCCGGGCGGAGGAAATCGTTTCGTTGTCCGCTCCGATAAATGTGCGGTCGGCAATTTCATTAAACAGGGAATTGATAACGTTCACCCGGCCGATGCGGGCGTTCATACGAATGAGTTCGGCCACAGCGCGATCGGCCACGGCGCGGGCCCGGGGCTCGATTGCGGAGGCGGAGAGTCGCCATGCCTGCTCAAACGAAGCCATGGCTTGGGTAAAGTAGCAGGTGTGAAAATATCGCAGGCCGAGATTGAGCCGGATGCTCGCCGTCCAGCGAGATTGCGGGAACTGGGCGGCGAAGCGCTCGAAGCCGGAAAGATCGTCGGGATTGGCGAGGAACGCCGAAATAACCTTGGCCAGCCCGGCATTTTCAGCCGCGACCGCAGCGCCGGGCATCGGCACGAACGGCTCCGCTAGCACGTGAGCTTGGAACAACTCCGCGTCGGTGGGCGCGGAAGAAAATTGAAGAGACGGGAGCGACGAAACGATGCCCGCCGGGAGCTGGCGGTTCACCTTTACGCTCGCAGGGGTGCGCAGGGGTGCGGGTGCGGGCGCAGCCAGCATATCGTCAACGAGGGAGGGCGCGGCCAGAGCATGGGCCAGCCCCAAGGGCACAATCGGCACCGCCAGGTTGACGTAGAGCGGGATGAGCGCACCGGAAAGAACTCGCGTCCAGAAGGGCGCGGGCCGGAGACGGGCGGGGCGGAAAGAAGCGGCGGAAAGCATGGTCGGGAAAAGAAGGAAACGAGTTAAGGGAGAAGAACCGCATCAGCCGGTTTGGTGAGAATGATCGTGGGCGGAGTGACGTCGCCCTGAGTCGGGGGCAACGGCGCGGAGCGCAGCGGATCGAGCGGGAAGGCATCGGTGCCGTCGTTGACGCCGTCACCATCGGTATCGGCGAGCAAGGGATCGGTGCCGTTCAGGATTTCAATATCGTTGCGAATGCCATCGCCGTCGGAATCCAGATTGAAAGGTGAAATTCCTAGGACCCTTCCCGCTCCGTCCTCCAACCCGTCGCCATTAAGATCTAAACTGTCCGTCAGTGTGGCAGGGGCAATCAACTGATATCGCATGGAAAGATTATAGAGCACGGCTTGGCGCTCCGTGGTTGTCAGGACACGCGGATATACGATAATTTCGGCGATGTCACCGACAAGGGTCTGTCCGATCGTCGGCGATGAAATAAAGGCAACTGCTGCGCCGGTGCGCTGCCAACTTGTGGTTCCATTGACGCGCTCGTTCATTGTTCCATCTGCACCGATACTCACGTTGCTGAATTGGTATTGGGTTGAAATCGGAACGCCGGAGCGACTATTGGGCTCATTGGTGCCGAAGCCCTGGTGGTAATCGCTATTATAGTAACCCGAACTGAAAGCGCCGAACTGCCAGAGTGTATTAAACGTGTTCACCGGTGCGGCCCCCACCTTGATGACCGCAATGAGCTCGCCCGCACCTGCGCCAGCCATGACATCCGGGAGATTTAGGAAGTCGTCGACGCCGTCGAAGCGCACGACCGGTCGGCCGTTGAGCTGATTCCCTACTACGTTCGGCCGCTTGGTGGGGTCGAATTGAAACGCATGATTACCCAAACCGCTTTGATCGCGCCACGTGGTTAACTGCCCCACTCCTTGCGTGCCAAGGTCCGCACGGAGCCAAAGTCGCATGCCAGTCGGCATCGGAGCCGCCCCCAGTAGGGTAGTAATCGTAGCGGGATCGCTATAGGCCGAACTTCCTCCTGCCAAGCTGCGCAGCTTTACGCGGTAGGTGTAGATTGTTCCGGGCGTTAGACCGGTATCCTCGAATCCCAGAGCGTCGTCGAGCTCGGCAATCACCTGGAACGCTCCCCCACCCGTCTGCCGCTCGATCGTGGCGACAGTGTGCAGGCCCGCTTCCGCGATTGTCCAGGCCAACGTCGTCTGGGTCGAAGACCAGGCCGTGGCCGAGAAGTTGACTGGCTTCGCCGGGACAGCGATGCCGGGCAAAGCGTATTTGGCGGTGAGATAGGCGTTCACCGAGTCGCGCTCGGCCGACGTGAGAAGTCGGGGGTAGACGATGATTTCAGCGATATCGCCGTTGAGTATCTGCCCGAGCGTGGGCGTGGCGGTGAACGCCACGTTTGCCCCGGAACGCTGCCAGTTGAGAAACCCGTTGGCACGTTCCACCATCGCGCCGCCAGCGATGCTAATGTCGGTCGTGTGATATTGTCCGGCCAAGGCATAGCCGGGATGCACATTGGGCGAATCCGTGCCGAAACTTTCATAGCGAGCCGAATTAACATAGCTCGAGCCCTGCCCGCCCGCGCCAAACTGCCAGAGCGTGTTGAGCGTATTGGCTGGCACGGCGCCCATTTTCACCACGGCAATGATTTCGCCCGCAGTGGCACCTGCCATCATATTAGGCAGACTGAGGAAATCGTCGACGCCGTCGAAGCGAACGACCGGCAGACCGTTGAGCTGATTGGGCAGGACTTGGGGTTGTTTGGCCGGATCGGTTTGAGTCGCGTGATTGCCAAGCCCGCTGTGATCCATCCACGTCGCCAGCGGGCCGGACGCAGCCGGACGCAGCCACAACCTCATGCCACTGGGCAGAGCTAGCGTAGTCGAGGAAGTGGTGATCGTCGCCAGATCGCTGTAGGGAGATGAACCAGCGTAGGTGCGCTGCTTCACGCGATAGCTATATACTGTGCCCGGCGTCAGCCCGGTATCGGTAAAGCTGAGGACGTCGCTGAGTTCTGCCACGACGACAAATGAGCCAGCACCCGTTTGTCGCTCAATCGTTGTCGTGACGCCATATCCCGCCCAAGAAAGATCGGACTCGGTCGAGGAAATGGCAAAGGCCGCAAGGCTCGGCTTCGCCGGCGCCACGATTCCGGGCAACGCATATTTGGCGGTGAGGTAAAGGCCCACCGTTTCCCGCTCGGCCGGGGTGAGAACGTGATCGTAAACGAAGATCTCCACCATGTCGCCGCTTCCAGCTAGATACGGATCCGTCTTAAACGCGACCGCGGCTCCCGTACGCTGCCAGAAGACAGCGCCATTGACGCGTTCTACGAGCGACCCGGCTCCGTTCGCGACATCTGTGATGTGAAATTGGTTTTCGAGCGCAGAAGCCGGATGGAAATTGGGCTGATCTGTTCCGAAGTCTTCCATGCGATCGGCGTTGAGGAGGCCTGAACCGTAACCGCTGGTCCCAAAACTCCAGCGGGTGTTGAAGACGTCAGTTACGGGTGTCACTTTGACGACCGCGATGATTTCTCCGGCGGTAGCTCCGGCCAGGAGATTGGGCAAGCGGAGGATGCCATTGACGCCGTCAAAGCGCACCACGGGAAACCCGCCGAGCTGATTCGCAATGACCGAAGGTTGGCTCGCCGGGTCGGTCTGGGTGGCGTCGTTGCCGAGACCGCTTTGGTCGCTCCACGTGTTCAACAGCCCGGTCTGGCCAATCGCGCTGGTTCGCAACCAGAGGCGCAGACCCGTGGTGGGCACTGCGGCCAAGCCCGTCGGGGTCGTGATCGTGACTTCGTCGCTGTAGGCAGATACGCCGGCGTAGGTCTGCAATTTCACTCGATAGGTGTAGGCGGTGCCGGCAATCAAACCGCCATCCGAGACAGTGAACGTGTCCGCCAACTGTGAGACCGTCGCATAGCTGCCAGCGCCGGTTTTGCGCTCCAAGAAAGACGTGATGTGGGTGGAGGCAACCTGACCAGTCCAGGACAAATCCGTCTGGCTGGACGTCGCAACGAAGGCGCTAAGCACCGGCTTTGCCGGCACGGTAATTCCGGACGGAGCATATTTGGCTGCGAGGTATTGCCCGATCGCTTCGCGCTCCGCCTCGGTGAGGACGCGGTCATAAACGATAATCTCGGCGATGTCTCCGGTGAGACTCCAGGTGCCGATACTGGGATCACTCCGCCAAACCGCGGGATCGCCGGTGCGTTGTTTCATAACCGCTCCGTTAAACCGATTCGTCCAAACACCTCCGCCAATCGAGGTGTTGTCGATGTGATATTGCGCCCGCTCCACCACGGGCGCACCGGCATACCAGTTGACGTCGCCGAGGCCGAAGTCGTCATGGCGGTCGGCGATGTAGCCCGAGCCGTCGGTGAGGCCGAAATTCCAACTGTTGTTCCACTGGCCGGGCTTATCCACGACTTTAAGCACGGCGATGATTTCGCCGGCGTTCGCTCCGAGCATCACATCGGGCAACGTCAGCCCATCGTTGCCGTCGAAGCGGAGGACGGGCTGGCCGTTGACTTGGTTGGCGACGACTTGCGGCTGCTGGTCGGGATTGGCTTGCAGGGCATTGTTGCTAGTGGGGCCGTTTTGGTCGGACCAGACGGCGAGCGGGCCGATGCCTTGCGTGCCAGCGGTGGCGCGGAGCCAGAGGCGACGGCCGGCCGAGGGAGGAGTCGCCGCGATGGCGCCGGGCGTGGTGATCGTGACGGGATCGCTGTAGGCGGAGGAACCGGCATAAGTGCGCTGCTTAACGCGGTAGGTGTAGCTCGTGGCAGGAGCGACACTCGCATCGACATAGCTGAATGCATCGGAAACTTCCGTGAGGACCGTGAAGCTGCCGGTCCCGGTCTGGCGCTCGATGGTCGTGATGGTGTTCGCGCTGGTGACGGATGAGGTCCACGAAACATCGGCCACCGTCGACGCCGCGGCGAACGCGCTCAGCGCGGGTTTGGCTGGGACGGAAATGCCCGGCGGAGCATATTTCGCGGCGAGGTAGAGATTGACCGAGTCGCGTTCGGCGGGGGTGAGGGCGCGGTCGTAGACGATGATTTCAGCGATGTCTCCGGTGAGACTCCAAGTGCCAATACTGGGATCACTCCGCCAGACCGCAGGATCGGCGGGGCTCTGTTTCATGACGATTCCATTAAACCGATTCGTCCAAATGCCTCCGCCAATTGAGGTATTGTCGATGTGATATTGCGCACGCTGCGTCACCGTCGCGCCGGGATACCAGTTAACGTAACCGAGGCCAAAATCGTCGTGGCGGTCGGCGATGTAACCGGAGCCGTCGGTGAGGCCGAAATTCCAACTGTTGTTCCACTGGCCGGGCTTATCCACGACTTTGAGCACGGCGATGATTTCTCCGGCATTCGCTCCGAGCATTACATTGGGTAACGTCATCCCATCGTTGCCGTCGAAGCGGACGACGGGCTGGCCGTTTAATTGGTTCGCGACGACGAGAGGCTGGGCGGAGGGATCAGCTTGGGTGGCGTTGTTCGGGGTAGCGACGCCGCTTTGGTCGGGCCAGAGCGCCAGCGGGCCGGTGGCGAGGCCGTTGGGCTGGAGCCAGAGGCGGAGGCCGCCGATCGTCGTGGGCACGCCGGCGGCGAGCGTCGTGACCGAGAGGGCGGTGCTGGCGGCGGAGATGTTTCCGGCCGCATCGCGGGCTTTTACCGTGATGCTGTAGGTGCTGCCGCCGGCGAGGCCGGTAAAGCTAAACGTGGTCGTGGCGGAGCTGCCGGCGAGGACGCCTGCTTTGAAAATATCGTAGCCGGTGACGCCGACGTTGTCGGTCGAGGCGGTCCACGTGAGCGTGAAGGAGGTGGCGGTGACGGCGGAGGAAACGAGCGTGGTGGGCGCAGTTGGGACCGAAGTGTCGGCGGCGGTCGTGACGGTGAGCGCCGTGCTGGCAGCGGAGAGGTTGGCCGCGGCGTCCTTCGCTTTCACGGTCATGGCATACGGCGTGTTCGCGGTGAGGCCGGTCACGTTAAACGTGGTCGCGCCGGTCGTGGATCCGGCGAGCACGCCGGCTTTGAAAATATCGTAGCCGGTAACACCCACGTTGTCCGTCGAGGCCGTCCAAGTGAACGTGAAGGAGGTCATCGCCACGGCCGAAGAGGAGAGTCCGGTGGGGGCGCTCGGCACGGTGATGTCGGCGGTGGTCGTGACGTTGAGCGCGGTGCTGGCGGCGGAAATATTGTTGGCCGCGTCCTTGGCTTTCACCGTCATGCTGTAGGGAGTCGAAGGCGCGAGGCCGGTCACGGCGAAGGAGGTCGTCGCCGAATTTCCCACGAGCACGCCGGCTTTGAAGATATCGTAGCTGGCAACGGCGACGTTGTCGGTCGAGGCGGTCCACGTGAGCGTGAAGGTGGTCACCGTGATCGCGGAGGCGGCAAGGGCGGTGGGGACGCTTGGCGCCGTGTTGTCGGCGGTGGTAGTGACATTGAGCGCGGTGCTGGCGGCGGAGAGGTTCGCCGCGGCGTCCTTTGCTTTCACGGTCATGGCATACAGCGTGCCGGGAGCCAGGCCGGTGACACTGAACGTGGTCGCGCCCGTGGTGGAGCCGGCGAGGATGCCAGCTTTGAAGATATCGTAGCCGGTGACGCTGACATTGTCCGTCGAGGCGGTCCACGTGAGGGTGAACGAGGTCTGCGTGATCGTAGAGGACACGAGGCCGGTCGGGGCGCTTGGCACCGTGGTGTCGGGGGCGGTCGTGACGTTGAGCGCGGTGCTGGCGGCGGAGGTATTCGTCGCCGCGTCCTTCGCTTTCACCGTCATCGCGAAGAGCGTGTTGGGAGCAAGCCCGGTGACGTTAAACGTCGTCGCGCCCGTGGTGGAGCCGGCGAGCACGCCGCCCTTGAAGACATCATAGCCGGTGACGGAGACGTTGTCCGTCGAGGCGGTCCACGTGAGCGTGAACGAAGTCTGCGTGATCGCGGAGGAGGCAAGGCCGGTGGGCACACTGGGGGCGGTGGCGTCCGCCGTGGTCGTGACGGTGAGCGGGGTGCTGGCGGCGGAGGTGTTGCCGGTGGCGTCCTTCGCCTTGACCGTCATGATGGAGGCGCTGTTGGGAGCGAGGCCGGTGACGCTGAAGGTATTGGTCGCCGAATTCCCCGCGAGCACGCCGCCTTTGAAAATATCGTAGCTCGCGACGGCGACGTTGTCGGTCGAAGCCGTCCACGTGAGCGTGAACGAACTCGCGGTGATCGCGGAGGAGGCGAGTCCGGCGGGCACCGAGGGGGCGGCCGCATCGGCGGTCGTGGTGACGTTGAGCGCGGTGCTGGCAGCGGAGGTGTTGGCGGCGGCATCCTTCGCTTTCACGGTCATGCTGTAGGCGGTGCCGGGAGCGAGGCCGGTGACGGCAAAGGTGGTTGCGCCAGTCGTGGAACCGGCGAGGACGCCGGCTTTGAAGATGTCGTAGCCGGTGACACCGATGTTGTCAGTCGAAGCCGTCCAGGTGAGCGTGAACGAGGTAAACGTAATCGCGGAGGACGCGAGCGCGGTGGGTGCGGTGGGAACTGTGGTGTCGGCGGTGGTCGTGACGTTGAGCGCGGTGCTCGCGGCGGAGGTGTTGGCGGCGGCATCCCGGGCTTTCACGGTCATGACGCAGAGCGTGCCCGGGATGAGGCCGGTGACGCTAAACGTGGTCGCGCCCGTCGTTGAACCGGTGAACACGCCGCCTTTGAAAACATCGTAGCCGGTAACCGCGACGTTGTCCGTCGAGGCGGTCCACGTGAGGGTGAACGACGTCGCGGCGAGCGAGGAGGAAGCGAGGCCGGTGGGCACGGTCGGCGCCTGCGTGTCGGTGCTCGCGGTCTGGAGGTTGACCTGCGCGGTGCCGGCGGTCAGGCGGACCTGGCTCGAGACGCCATTGGTCGCGGGCTGCTTGTAGAAAGACTGCGTGGTGCCGTCGACATCGGTGCGGAGCGGCAGCGTGGTGACGAGCGTGGGGCTGCCGGTGTTCGCGATGGCGAGCCGGCCGCCCCCGGAGATGACGTCGAAGGTGACGGGGGCGTTGACGAAGGGGATCGTGCCGCCGGGGTTCCAGACGGCGACATCGAAGGAGAGCGGGTTGAACTGGCCGGCGGGAGTGGTCTGGTTGTTGCCGCTGACAATCGAGAGGAGCGGGGTAATGTTATTGAAATAATCCGCCGGAAAAGGATCGACCGGGTCGGTCAGCAGATCCTGGTCGATGTCGGGCTGCATGGGATTGGTGCCGAGCACGAATTCCTGGATGTTGGTGAGGCCGTCGCCGTCGGGGTCACCGGCACCGGTCTGCGCGAGGTTGCCGAAATTCGTCATCTCCCACGCGTCGGGGAGGCCGTCCTGATCGGTGTCGGCTGCGGCGGTCTTGACCGCGATGGCGGCGGCGCTGCGGAGGAGAATCGGGATACCAAGCTGGCCGTTGGCGTGGCTGCCCCAGACGCGGAGGGTCTTGTCGGTTTTCAACGCGAGGCTGTGGGACGCGCCGGCGGCGAGGGCGGAGACGCCGGTGAGGTTGGACACGGTGACGGGCACGGTGCGCTGCGTCGTCGTGCCGTCGCCGAGCTGGCCGTTCGCGTTGAGGCCCCACGCGCGCACGGTGCCGTCGTT
Source organism: Opitutia bacterium (assembly GCA_025360615.1). Lineage (GTDB taxonomy): Bacteria > Verrucomicrobiota > Verrucomicrobiia > Opitutales > Opitutaceae > Tous-C4FEB. The sequence goes on along the minus strand of JANYBX010000286.1, from coordinate 156 downwards.
CTTGACCGCGAGGCTGTGCGAGGCGCCGGCGGCGAGGCCGGTCATGCCGGAGAGGCTGGCGAGTTGAAACGGCGCGGTGCGCTGCGTGGTCGTGCCATCGCCGAGCTGGCCGTTCGTGTTCAGGCCCCAGACCCAGATGGTGCCGTCGTTTTTGAG
>JANYBX010000285.1 GCA_025360615.1 Opitutia bacterium | reverse complement strand
CGTTTGGAAGATCACCTCGCCGCGGCCGCCCGACCCTGGTCCACCCCCACCGCCGTCGCCTCTCTCATCCACTCCTGGCTCTCCGATCAGGTAAACTTTGGCGATCCAGCCTAAAGTGTATTAGCTAGGGGTGATTGGTATTATTCTGCCTCGCCACCAGCCACAGGACGGCGGCGGCGATGAGGTTGACGGCGGCGAGCACGACCCGGATGGGGAAGGAAATTTTTGGCGTGGGCACGGCCAGCAAAATCACGGCGTAGGTGATGAGCAGTGCGCAGCCAAAATAGACAGTCGTCCGCTGGCGCGCGGTTGAGGGCGTGGGCGGAGACGGAGGTGTTTCGTCGGACATGGAAGGGCGTGGAATTATTACTCAGACGAGGGGTAGCGTGAGGCGGAGCGTGGTGCCGGAGGGGCTGCTGTTGACGAGGACGATGTCGCCGTAGTGGGAGAGGAGCACGCGTTTCGCGATGGCGAGGCCGAGGCCGGTGCCGCCGGGGCGGCCGGAGAGGAAGGAATCGAAAATACGCTCGCGGATCGCGTCGGGAATACCGGTGCCGGTGTCGGTGAGGTCGAGGATGGCGACGGCACCGCTCTCGAGGAGCAGGGCGTCGAGCGTGAGGGTGATCGTGCCGCCATCGGGCATGGCCTGCATGGCGTTGAGGATGAGGTTGAGCAGGACTTGCTGGAGCTGGCCTTGGTGGCCTTCGACGACGAACGGTCGCGAGGGCGGGTCGAAGCGCAGGGTGATTTTGCTCTGCGCGAGTTTCAGGCGGATGAGGACGAACGTGTCCTGGATGATTTCGGCGAGCGAGCAGCGCGCGTGGAGGCTGGTGGGCGCCTTGGCGAAGTTGAGGACGCGGGTGACGATGGCTTCGAGCTGGTCGAGCTTGTCGCCGATCACGCGCATGTCGGTGCGGCGCGGGTCGTCCTCGGCGAAGTCGAGACCGAGGCCGCCGTGGAGGAGCTTGAGGACGGTGAGGGGATTGCGGATCTCGTGGGCGATCTCGGCGGCGAGGAGGCCGAGGGTGGTGAGGCGCTCGTTTTTGCGGAGCGAATCCTCGCTTTGGAAAACGCGGGTGTAGAGGCGCGAGTTTTGCAGGGCGACGGCGCCAAGGGAGGCGAGGGCGGCGCAGAGACGTTTCTCGTCATTATCGAAGCGGTGCGGGCGGTCGGTGAAGATCGCGAGCACGCCGAGGACTTCGCCTTCGAAGAGGAGCGGGAGGGCGAGGACGGAGTGGAGCGAAGGGTCGTGGGGAAGATCGGGCAGATCGCGGAATTCCGGGGAGCGGATGTTGGAGAACGTGACGGGCCGGCGGGTATGGACGGCGCCGGCGAAGGCGCACGCGTCGAGGGGAAACGTTTCATTTGGCACGGGCGTGGCGTGGGCGCTGGTGAGGGCGCCGAAGCGGAGCGTGCCCGCCGCAGGGTCATGCAAATAGAGCGCGCAGGCACGGGCGGAGAGGACGTGGCGGGCGTCGCGCGTGAGGGTGTCGAAGAGTTCCTGCGGTTGGAGTTTTGCGACGAGGGACTGGCCGGTGGTGATGAGCGTCTCGAGTTGACGGGCCTTGGACTTGAGGTGGCCGAGCTGCCAGAGGCGTTGGAGGACGGCGGTGATTTCGGTGGTGAACCGGACGAGGAGCTGGAGGTCGGCCTCGGTGAAGGCGCCGGGGGTGTCGCTGTCGAGGCTGACGACGCCGAGGACTTGGCCGTTGTCCTCCATGGGGGCGGCGATCTCCGCTTGGGCGGTGGGGCGGATGCGGACGTAGCGCTGATCGCGCGCGACGTCGGGCACGAGTTGCGGGCGTCCGTGGAAGGCGACCCAGCCGGTCACGCCTTGGCCGAGGCGGAGGGCGACTTCGCGGTAATCGTCGGGCAGGCCGGACTGGGCCTCGATTTCGAGACGGCCGGTGTCGGGGTTAAGGAGCGAGATGGATCCGGAGGAAGCGTGAAAATGGGCGATGAGTTCGCCGAGGAGCCGAGGGAGCACGGCGGCCTCATCCTCGCTGTGGAGGCCGAGCGCGGTGATGCGGCCGAGAGTGATGAGGTGGGAGGCTTCGGGCGGCGCGGCCATGCGGGCAGTCGGGCAAGCGGGGCGGGGGCGCGCAAGGTTAACTTGGCCGGCCCGGTTGGGCGGAGCGTGATGGATTGAAAATGGAGGCGGGGTGCCCTCACCCCGCGAGGACGTTGCTTTGTGAGCTACGCGAATGCGGGGTGGGGGCACCCCGCCTCCAATAAAAACCAGATGACGGCTTATTTCCCGGCGGCGATGGCTGCGGGGGCCGGCGCGGGTGCGATGGCGATGATTTCGGCGAGCGCGTCGCGGAGGGCGTGGAGGCGGTCGGGGTTGTCCACCGGCTCGTGGTTGGCGCTCTCAATATAGAACGTGTCGATCGCGACGCCGCGCTCGGTGCCGATGCGCGCGAAGGTGATGTCGAAGCCGTGGTCGGAAATGATTTTCGCGAGGCGGTAGAGCAGGCCGATCTGGTCGCGGGCCTGAATTTCTACGATGGTGCGCTGCATCGAGAGCTCGTGATAAACCTCGACGGTGGGAGGAAAGGAGCTGTGCAGGGCCTCGCCATTCGGCGCGGAGAGGTAGCGGCTCGCGGCGATCTTTTTGGCCTGCGCCACGATGTCGGGATAGAGGTCCTTGTTGCCGACCAGCGCGGCCTCGATGGTCTTGGCGAAAATTTCCTGGGCGGCGGCGCTCTGGACGACACCGCGGCCGGGTTCGACGACGGAGAAGGTATCGATCGCGATGTGGTCGGTGCGAGAAATCACCTTCGCGCCGAGAATGCTGAGACCGGCGACGCTGAGGGCTCCGGCGAGTTTGTAGAAGAGGCCGGCGCGATCCCACGTGACGATGTTCACGACGGTGAGGGAGCGGTTGAGATCGTCCTTC
>JANYBX010000284.1 GCA_025360615.1 Opitutia bacterium | reverse complement strand
CGTTTGGAAGATCACCTCGCCGCGGCCGCCCGACCCTGGTCCACCCCCACCGCCGTCGCCTCTCTCATCCACTCCTGGCTCTCCGATCAGGTAAACTTTGGCGATCCAGCTTAAAGTGTATTAGCTAGGGGTGATTGGTATGAGGCGTAGTGTGTTGGCCCGGTCCCGTGCGAATGTTTGATGAACGACAAACCCAACAGCGAGTAGAAGCGCTGAGCCTCTTCGATGTCGGGTGCTCGCAACACCACTAAGTTTAGGAACGGAGTGGACATTGCTCAGTGCGAAGCAGCGAATTTATCACAGTGAATTCGCCAGCGGCAACGCTGCTGCCAAAGCCTCCAGCCCCTCCGCAAACTTTGCCGGCGCGAAATCCGGGCGCGACTGGGCCAGCGCGAAAAGTTTTTCCAGCTCGGCGTTGGCCGTGACGAGGGTCGTGCGCACGACGACGGGTTGCGCGATGATCAGGCGGTCGAAGGCAAGGACGAGGGATTCGGCGCGGCGGGCTTGCTCGGGCTGGCTGATCTTGGCGTCGCGGAAATCGGCCGCGGTGGCCGCCAAACGGCGGAGCGTTTCGAGGGCGCGGGCGGGGGTCCAGGTTTCGTCGGAGGCGGTTTTTGCGAGCGCGTCTGCCGCGGCCACGGCGGAGGAGAAGTCTTCAGTGCTGACCGAGGGCGTCGTTCCGGCGGCGCGGGCGGTGAGCCAGGCGAGGGCGTGCTGGCGCGGAGTTTCGCGTTCGGCGTCGGCGGTTTTTTGCGCGAGGGCCCAGCTGACTTCGCGGAGCGCGACGAGCTGGCCGACATACCAGTTTTGCGCGCCGGACCAGCCGGGGAGTTCCTGCCAGTGTTTCGGCTGGCTCGCGGATTGGCCGTCGAGCTCGAAGATCAGCTCGGGGTGCCGCGCGCGGGCGACGAGATCGGGATCGATGTTTTGATGGCAGGCGACGCAGGTGCCGGCGCGGACATAGGCGGAATGCAGATCCTTCAGGCCGGCGGCGACGCGCTCGACGTGGTTGTAGTCGAGGCGCGGGTGGGTGCGGAGCCAGGAGTCGGCGGGGCCGTGGCAGCTCACGCACGAAACGCTTTCGGTGGCGAGCGTGGTGGCGAGCGTGGTGGCGGGCGCGGAGGCATCGGTGGAGAGCGCGGCGACTTGGGAGAGAGGCGCGTGGCAGACGGTGCAGCGGGGGCTTTGCGTGGGGTTGGGGATTTGCAGCGCCTCGGCCATGCGGGCGGAGCGGGCGTTGGTGAGCGTGGCGTAGGAGCGCGAGTGAACGTCGCGCTGCGCCCAGACAGTTAACTGGCAGGATTTGGCCGTGGCGCCGCCGTGGCAGGCGGTGCTGCCGCAGGTGGAGGCTCCGAAAAAAACGGGCGTCGCGAGCAGGCTGTCCGCCGCGCGGGCGGGGAGTGCGGCGATGACCATCAGCGGAAGCAGGGACCGGCAGATTTTTAACAGGCTTCGAGAATCGCGCATGACTACGAAAATTTTGCTGGGCATCTTTTGAGATTAGTTGGCAATGTCACTCACAACCGCAGGGGTATTCAACCAAGACCAAGGCGCGGAAACAAATCTTTCTACACGACGATGAATCTTTGGTGGGCAAAAATCATGGCGGAACCGTTTTGGTATCTCGGCGGGCTGCTGGTCATCGGGCTGGCGTTGCAGGTGCTGCTGCTGGTCGCGGGCGGTTTGCGTCGCGCGAGCTTCGAGACCGCGCGGGCGTGGGGTGAGCGCGAGCGGCTGCAACTGCGCATCCAGGCGGAGAAGCTTCGCATCCGCAGCGTGCAGGCGAACCAGACCGCGTGGAACGGCTACCGCAAATTCACGGTGGCGAAAAAAATCGCGGAGGCCGACGGCACGTTTTCGTTCCACCTTGAGCCGCACGACGGGCGGAAGCTCCCGCCGTTTCAGCCGGGGCAGTATCTCACGTTTCAACTCGCGGTGCCGGGTTATGCGAAGGCGCTCGTGCGCTGCTACTCCCTTTCCGACTGCGCCCGCGACACGCACTATCGGGTGACGATCAAGCGCTGCACGCCGCCCTCGGGCACGCCGCATCCGCCCGGGGTCGTCTCGTCATGGTTCACCGAGGAAGTGAAACCGGGTGACATTCTCGACGTGAAGGCACCGGCCGGGCACTTCGCGCTGGATTTGCAACGTTCGCGGCCGATCGTGCTGATCGGCGGCGGCGTGGGCATCACGCCGGTGCTCGCGATGGCGAACGCGCTCGCGGTGGCGGGGCTCACACTGGAGACGTGGTTTTTTGTCGGGATGCGCAACAGCCGCGACCACATCCTCAAGAAGGAGTGCGAGGAACTGGCCGCGCGCGCGCCGTGGCTGCGGCTGCAGGTGTGCTACTCGCAGCCGTTGCCCGAGGATTTGAAGGGGCGCGATTACCAGCATGAGGGCCGCGTCACCGTCGATCTGCTCAAGGCGGCGCTCCCCTCGGCGAACTACGATTACTATCTCTGCGGCCCCGGCGCCTTCATGGAAACAATCACGACCGGTCTCACGGCGTGGGGCGTGCCGGACGAGTGGGTGAACTACGAGGCGTTTGGCCCCGCGACGGTGAAAAAAGCGGTGCCGGCGGCGGAAAAAATCGCCCTGTCCAAAGTGGCGCTCGCGAAGACCGAGGTCACTTTTGCGCGCAGCGGCACGAAACTTTACTGGGACGGCTCGCACGACTCCGTCCTCGATTTTGCCGAGGCGCACGGCGTGTCGATCGACGCGGGCTGCCGCGCCGGCAACTGCGGCTCCTGCATCGTCGCCATCAAATCCGGCGAGGTCGAATATTCCTCGGGCCATGACACCGAGGTGGAAAAAGGCTCCTGCCTGACGTGCATCTGCCGGCCGAAAGGGCCGCTCGTGCTCGACGCCTGAACGGGATGAGCGAGGCGATCACAGCGACAGACCGGCCGAAGCGCTGGAGCGTGCCATTCAGCACGGAGATGGATGACGCGGCGGTGTCGCGCGTGCTCGGCCACGTGCCGTTCAACGCGATGCAGCCGGAGAATTTTTCTCGCGCTTCACCCCTGCGCGAGCTCGTGCGAAACGACATGCGCCTCCGCCAGTATCGCGCCGGCGAGATCATCGTGCGCGAGGGCGACTACGGCACCTCGGCGTTTTTCGTGATGAGCGGCAAGGCCGAGGTCGTGCTCTCGCCGGACCTGCCCACGCGCGTCCTCGGCCGCCGCGATGCGCCGAGCCGCGGACTCTGGCGCAGCTTCGCCCAGCTCTGGAGCAACGCCCGGGAGGACGAGGTGCTGCGCGACCGCGACGCCCAGGGGGCGGACTCCGCCGAGCCCCGCATCATCCTGCAGGACGTGCCGCAGATTCTCGACCGGCACCGCACGGCGACGCTTACCACCGGGGATTTTTTCGGCGAGATCGCCGCGCTCTCCCGGATGCCGCGCACGGCGACGATCTTCGCGCGCACCGACGGCACGGAGCTGCTGGAAATCCGCTGGCAGGGCCTGCGCGACATCATGCGCGGCGATCCCGCGCTGCGCGCCCACATCAACCGCATCTACCGCGAGCGCGCGCTCTCGACCTTCCTGCGGGAAATTCCCTTTCTCCGCCACCTCGGACCCGAGGCGCACGCGGAAGTGGCGGCGGCGACGCAGTTCGAAACCTACGGCGACTACGACTGGTCGGGTGACTACAAAAAACTCGCGCAATCCGGCGAGGACATTGTCACCCGCGAGCCCGTGGTCGCCGCGGAGGGCGATTATCCGAACGGCGTGGTGCTCGTGCGCGCTGGTTTCGCACGGGTGACACAGCGTTTCGGCGCCGGCCATCGCACGCTGAACTATCTCGGCGCCGGCCAGATTTATGGGCTCGACGAGATCGCGCACCAGTGGCGCAAGCCGGGGCAGCCCGTCTCGCTCCAGACCACGTTGCGCGTGATCGGCTACACCCATCTGCTCATCATTCCGACGGCGGTGATTCATCGCGTCGTGCTGCCGAGCCTGCCCACGCGCGAACTCCCGCCGCTCCTGCCCGAGATCGAGAGCGGCCCGGCGGCGGAAACGCGGGTCGAGGCGCCGGTCAGCCGGCTGAGCGCCGACCGTATGGATTTCCTGACGGAGAACCGTTTTTTCAACGGCACCAAGAGCATGGTCATCGACATGGAGCGCTGCACGCGGTGCGACGATTGCGTGCGCGCGTGCGCCGCGACGCACGACAACAACCCGCGCTTCCTCCGCTCCGGGCCGATCCAGGGCAATATCATGGTCGCGAACGCGTGCATGCACTGCGCCGATCCGGTCTGCATGATCGGCTGCCCGACGGGCGCGATCCACCGCGACAGTTTCGAGGGCGAGGTCGTCATCAATCCCGTCACCTGCATCGGCTGCGGCGTGTGCGCGAACCAGTGCCCCTATAATTCCATCCGCATCGTCGAGACGCGCGATGCGAGCGGCGAAATCCTCGTCGCGAGCGACGCCAAGCCGATCCTCAAGGCCACGAAGTGCGACCTTTGTCTCGACCAGCTCGGCGGTCCCGCATGCGTGCGCGCCTGCCCGCACGACGCGCTGGCGCGGGTGAACCTTAACACGCTCGATGAGTTCGTGGACTGGCTGCACCGATGACCGCCCGCCACGTTCGCACCCTCCTGCTGTTCGCCGGGCTCGCCGTCGCGGCCGATGCGCTGATCATCGTGCACGGAAAACTCGCGCCGAATTATCCGCTGCTCGCTTACGTGACCGGCTGGATCGTCCTCGGCCTTTGCCTCTATCTCACGGCGTTCAACGCGCGGAAAAAAATCCCGTTTCTCCCCTTCGTCGGCGCGCGGCACTGGCTGAACGTCCACATCTATGGCGGCCTGCTCGCGGCCGTCATCTGCATCCTGCACGTGCGTGCCCGCTGGCCGTCGGGCGGGCTGCAACTCTGGTTGTGCTGGCTCTTCATCGCGGTGACGTGGAGCGGAATTTTCGGCTGGTGGCTTTCGCGCGCGATGCCCGGGCGCCTCAGCACGCTCGGCGGCGAGGTCATCTATGAGCGGGTGCCGCTGGTGTTGCGCCGGCTGCGCGACCGCGCGGAGGCGATTTCCGTGGCCACGGTGGAGCCCGCCGGCGCGGCGACCCTCGCGGAATTCTACACGCATGAACTCAGCCCGCACTTCGCCGCTCCGGCGGATTTCTGGGCGCACGTCACCGGCTCGCGTCGTCCGTTGAAAGTTAAACTCCAACGGCTGACCGACCGCCGCCGCTACCTCACGACGATCGAACTCAAGGCCGCCGATGAACTCGCTGATCTTCTCCGGCAGAAGGACCAGCTCGATGCCCAGCGCGCCGGGCAACTGCTGCTGAAGGCGTGGTTGTTCGTCCATATCCCCCTGACCTACGCGATGCTGATTTTCACGGCGGTGCATGTCGTGGTCGTTTACGCGTTTTCGGGAGGTGCCCGGTGAGCGAGCTTCCCCTCGATCCGCGCGAGGCGGACCGGATGCGCTACGAGCGTCCGAACCACAATTGGATTTGCGGCCACACCTGCGACGGCTGCCCGTGCCGCATCGGGCCGGGCAACGATGGGAAATGCCGCGCCACCTCCGAGTGTCAGCCCGTGCGGCTGAAAAAAGACGGCGTCGAGACGTCCATCTGGCAATGCACGCGGCCGGCGGAGTGGGGCGGCAAGTGCGAGACCGGCCCATCGCCCAGCGGCGAGTGCTGCCGCGCCATCGAGCGTTGCAAACCCGTGCGCAGCCTGCGCGCGCGGCGCGGCCTGTTCGTGCTCGCGGCGGTGGCGGCTAGCGTCGGCTCGCTCCTGCTCATCCTCGGCAGCACGCGGCGCGGCGAGTTCCTGAATCCCGCCCCGATCTCGCAGTTGCACCGCGGACCGGCGTTTGCGGCGCACGCGCACGCGGCGGGCGCGGCCGACAGTTGCGCGGCGTGCCACGGGGAGGTCGCGACCGAGCCTTCGCAGTGGCTTCCGGCCGCCCTTGGCGCGGCGAAAAAATCCCTGTCCTTTGCGAAGATGACCGAGCCGCATCCCAAGGATTTTTCCCGGATGGATGCATCGTGCCTGACGTGTCACGAGACGCAGGGCTTTCATGTTTCGAACATCGTGAACCCCACCTCCTGCTCGATCTGCCATCGCGAGCACCAAGGGCCGGGTGAACTCGCCAAGGCCGGCGGCCTGCAATGCACGGGCTGCCATGGGGACAAGGAGCGGATGGTCGCCTCCGCCTTGAAAGGCCGCACCTTGCCCGCCGCGATGTTTGCCAAGGCCCCGCTGCCGGGCGGCCAGCGTGCGTTTGCACGCGAGCGGCCCGCCGACGGCTACACGCGGGTCATCACGGATTTCGCCCACGGGCATCCCGAGTTTCAGGTCGTCCGCGAGAAACTCCCGGATCCGAATCCCCTGCGCTTTAACCACGCGGTTCACCTGAGCGGCGACATCCCGCCGCTCGCGGGCAAGTCCCTTGATTGCGCCTCGTGCCACCAGCTCGACGCGAGCCGCGCGTTTTACCGCCCGGTTAGCTACGCCCAGAACTGCCAGCAGTGCCACACGCTCCAGTTCGACGACAAGACCCCCGGCCTCACGCTGCCGCACGGCGATCCGGTCAGCGTGCGCGCGTTCCTCCGCAGTCTGCCCGCGCAATATGCGACGCACGCGATGCAGCAGGAAAACATCGTCGGCCGCGACCGCATCGAAAGCTATGTCACGGGCAAGATGGCGGCTTGGCGCGAACGCATCCACACCGGTGAAGACCTTGAGCAGGCCGTCTTCTTCAGCGATGCCCACGGCGGCCCGGCCGGCGGTATCGGCGGTCGTCCGACGGGCGGTCGCGCGCGCTTCGCCGGCTGCGCCTATTGCCACGAGGTCACGCCCCGCGCCGAGGCCGCGCCCACGATCGCGAAGCCCGTCACGCCGCACCGCTGGATGACCGAGGCGCATTTCAACCACACCCCGCACGCGACGATGAAGTGCGCCGATTGCCACGATGCGGCCGCGAGCCGGCAGAGCAGCGATGTGATTATGCCGCACCAACAGAGCTGCGTCGCATGCCACAGTCCCAAGGGCGGCGTGAGCGCGAGTTGCACGACCTGCCACAACTATCATCAGACTCCCCCGGCGGCGGTGTTGGGGAAGAAACTCGCCGACGCGTTCAAGCCATGAGGGTCGCGCGGACAACGCCCGCGAGCTGGTGCGCGCTGCTTGCCACGCTCGGTTTTTTAACCGGTCTGGGCGCCCAAACGGCGCAGCCCGCCGACGCGCCGAAGCCACACCAAGCCGAGGATCAAGGCCCGCCCCCCGCCGCGCCCGCGGCCACGCCCGCCGATCCCGGCGTCGCGCCGGTCCGGCCGCACGCCGCCGAAACGCCGCCGACGCAATTGCGCCGCGAAGCCGCCCCTCCCGGCACGCCCCCGCCGCAGGCTCCCGCCGATTTTAATCCCGATCCCGGCGCCGCCAACCGTACCCCCGCGAAGAGCGATCCGTTTTTTAAGCCGCTCGAAAACTCCACGCCCGCGCCCGAGTCCGCGCCCCTGCCTCCCGCGCTCGCGCTCCCGCGCGCGAACACCGAGCGCCCCGTCATCGGCCCCGGCGAGACCCGGCCCGAAGCGCATGCCGGCCTCGAGCCGCTGACGCCTGCCGAGGCCCAACCGCACGGCCGGGCGCGTTCCAATCTTTTCATTTTCCCCCACTGGCATGCGTCGGAAAAAAAATCCGCGATTCCTGCGCGCTCGCCCGGCGTTCCGGAGAATACCAGCCCCGTCCCCGATCGCTGGCGCGGCATCGGCTTCACGCCATGGCGGCGCTACGCGGGTGGCGACATCGAGAATCCCTATTACCGGACCGAGGTGGACCTCTGGCACTACTACCGCCAGAGCGTGCTCAAGGGCGATGTGCCCGTGCGCGGGCAGGATTTGTTTCTCGCGCTCACCGCGAGCAGCGAGACCGTGTTTGAGGATCGCAAGCTCATCACCCCGAGCGGCGTCAGTGCGGCCCAGGCCGGCAGCTACGATTTTTTTGGCAACAGCCACTCGCGCGCTTTTTCGCAGAGCCTCGCCGTGCAGGCCGACCTGTTTCGCGGCGAAACCGTCTTCAAGCCCGTCGAGTGGCTCGTGCGCCTCAAGCCCGTTTTCACCTACACCTACGCCACCTTGAGCGAAGTTGGCATCACCTCGCCTTCTCCGATCGGCTACCTCGCGGCCGGCGGCACCACCGCCCCGAGCAACGCCGGCATCGTGAATCCCGGCGATGTCGGCGGCTTCATCGACCCGCTCCTAAAAACGGGCGCCATCAACTCACGCGCCACCAAGCGCAGCAAATCCTTCGTCTCCCTGCAGGAAGCCTTCGTGGAAAAACATCTCCGCGACCTCTCCCCGAACTACGATTTCCTCGCCGTGAGGATCGGCAACCAGACCTTCAATTCCGATTTTCGCGGCTTCGTTTTTAACGACACCAATCTCGGCCTCCGCTTCTTCGGCAACTACGACAACAACCGCTACCAATATAACCTGGCGTTCTTCGACCTCCGCGAAAAGGACACCAACTCCGACCTCAACACCTTCAACTCGCGCGGCCAGCGCGTCGTCATCGCGAACGTTTACCGGCAGGATTTTCTCGTGAAGGGCTACACTGCGCAGCTCAGCTTTCACGGCAGCTGGGACGAAGGCTCGTTGCACTACGATACGAACGGCGCGGTCGTCCGCCCCGAGCCGCTCGGCAGCGTGAAGGTTCACGCCGTGCGCAGCGCGTATCTCGGCTGGGCGGGCGACGGCCACGTGGGGCGCATCAATGTCTCCCACGCCGCCTACCTCGTCGTCGGCCGCGACGATTTCAACGGCCTCGCCGGCCACGCCGTCAACATCCGCGCCGCGATGGCCGCCGCCGAGG
>JANYBX010000513.1 GCA_025360615.1 Opitutia bacterium | reverse complement strand
CTTGGTGATGCTTGCCGTGGTGGATTTCCATCGTCTTCGCATCGTTGTGCGGCACGAGGGCGTCGAGCGCGTAAGGCAGGGGAGGAAGCGTATAGGCCATGATGATGATGTGTTTTGATTTCTGAGACTCGGGAGTTGAATCAGCTGAACGGAAACAGATGCACCGGCGCCACCGGGCGTCAACTTTCGGCTGCGTGGAGCGTGCTGCGACGCAGCCCATCCCGGACTGAGCGGCCTCACGCTCCATTTGGATTTCGGTGTGGCTTGTGCCGCACGCCCACGGCCGGCAGCGAAAATTTCCACCGTGCCACTTCTCCCCTTGACTGACTAGGGGAGAAACGCTCTCTTCCATAGATAAACTCTGGGAGACCAAAAAACTATGGCTAACATCGAACTTATTCCCGGCACGCTCGACATGCTCGTCCTGCGCGTCCTCAACGGCGGATCGACTCACGGCTGGGGCATCGCCCAGCGCATTGGCGTGCTTTCGAGCGAAGTGTTAAAGGTGGAGGAGGGCTCGCTCTACCCGGCGCTTTACCGGATGGAGCAGAAAGGCTGGCTCGAATCGGAGTGGGGCCAGTCGGAAAACAACCGCCGCGCGAAATTCTACACGCTCACCAAAGCGGGCCGGAAGCAGCTCGAGTCCGAGCAGAAAACCTGGGACCAGCTCGTGCTCGCGATCGGACAGGTAATGCGGTCGAGCTGAGAATTTTATTTTCCCCGAAGTCATGAACTTCCGGCCCTTGAAAACGCTCCTCCGCCGAAAGCACCTCGACGCCGAGATGGCCGAGGAAATGCGGCAGCATCTCGAACGCCGCACGCAGGCGAATCTCGCGGCGGGGATGTCGCCCGACGAGGCGCGTTATGCAGCGCAGCGGAGCTTTGGCGGGGTGGATCAATTGAAGGAGTCCGCTCGCGAGCAGCGCGGGTGGATCGGGTTGGATACAGCGCTGCGCGATCTGCGCTTTGCTCTTCGCCAGCTCCGCAAGACTCCCGGGTTTACTTTGGTCGCCGTGCTGATCGTGGCCATCGGGATCGGCGCGGCTACGGCGATGTTCTCCGTGGTAAACGCGCTCGTTCTGCGACCGTTTCCGCTGCCCGAAGCCGACCGGCTGGCGGTCATTTACGACACCAATCTCGCGCGCAACGTGCCTTTCTACGCCACGTCCGTGCCGAACTTCGTGGAGTGGAAGGCACGCAGCCAAAGTTGGACGGCGCTCGCGGCGATCCGCGGCGGCCCGATGAATCTCACGGGAGGCCCGGGCTCCGAATTGGTGAACGTGCGGGCGATGACCGCGAATTTTCTCCCGACGCTGGGCCTCGCGCCGGCGATGGGACGGGGGTTTCTCGCCGAGGAAGACCAGCCCGGACGCAACCACGTCGCGATCATCACCGCGGAATTTGCCCAGCGTCGATTCGGCCGCGTCTCCGCGGAATTGCTCGGTCAGCCCCTCATTCTGGATGGAATCAATCATGTGATCGTCGGAGTGATGGCGGCGGGCGCGCCGTTCCCCGAAGAATTGGAGATCGCCATCCCGCTGGGAGCCAATGCCGCGGCCGAGGGGACGACTCACTCGCTGCAGGTTTACGGGCGGCTGAAGCCGGGAGTTTCCCTTGAGCGAGCGGACGTCGAGATGAAGGCTATCGCCGCGCAGATCTCGGCTGGGCTTCCCGCAGCGGACCGCGGGTGGAGCACGCAATTGGTGCCGCTCTCCCGCGAACTGGTCGGACCGGAGGTGCGCACGGGGTTGTTCGTGTTGCTCGGAGCCGTGGGCCTGCTGCTGCTCATCGCCTGCGCCAATTTTTCAAATTTGCTCCTGATCCGCGCCTCGGCCCGCGCGCACGAGATTGCCATCCGCACGGCGCTGGGTGCCAGCCGCTGGCGCGTAATTCGTCAACTTGTCACGGAAAGCCTGGCCATCACCGGAGCAGGCGGTGCGCTGGGTGTGCTGCTGTCGCTCTGGGCCGTCGGCATGCTGCGATCGGTGGAACTGCCGCGGGCGTCCGAGATCTCGGTCGACTTCCGGGTGCTCGCCGTCGCCTGCGGCATCACGCTGCTCGTCGGCGTTTTCGCGGGGATCGGGCCGGCCTTGAGGACTTCGCAGACGCGGCCACAAGAGGCTTTGAAGGGGCGGGCCCCGCGCTCGGGTCATCGTTCCCGTCTGCGTGACGGGATGGTGGTGGCCCAACTGGCGCTTTCACTCGCGCTCGTGATCGGCGCCACCACGCTGATTCGCAGCTTCTGGCGACTCCTCCAGGTCAATCCGGGTTTTACCACGGAACGCGTGCTGACCCTTTCGGTGAAACCGGCGGATAACAAACAGGCGGTCTCATTCTTCGAGCGGGTCACCGCCCGCGTTGCCGCGCTGCCCGGGGTGGAGGGTGCTGGCATTATCAACAGTCTTCCGCTGACGAACGGTAATACGAGCAGCAACATCTTCCCCGTCGGGCCCACCGTGCTGCCTGCCGGCGAATCGCTTCAGTCGAGCTGGCGGCTGGTCGATGGCGGCTATTTCGAGGCCATGCAGATTCCGCTGCTCCGTGGCCGCACGTTTGCCGGATTGTCGCCCGATGAAGCCCGGCCCTCCGTCGTGCTTTCCGCGTCGCTCGCGCGCCTGCTCTTTGGCGACCAGGATCCGGTGGGCCGCCAGATCACGAGCGGCCGCGCCAATGGCAATCGATTGACCGTGATCGGCGTCGTGGGCGATGTGCGCAGCTCGCGCCTTGGCCTCGCGGCTCCGCCTACATTCTATTGGTCAATGCATCGGTTCCTCTACGGACAGATGTCGATAGTGGTTCGCACGACCGGTGAACCGGGACCGCTGGCGGTCGCCGTTCGGGGTATCATCAAGGAGGTCGATCCCAGTGTTCCCGTGTTCGGGGTGCGGACGATGGACGAGTTGCGGGCTTCCAGCCTGAGCCGCGAGCGCCTGACCACCGCCTTGCTCGGTGGATTTGCCGTGACCGCTCTGGTCCTCGCTGCCCTCGGCACCTACGGCGTCATCGCCTTCACCGTGCAGGAGCGCACCCGCGAAATCGGCATCCGCATCGCTATCGGCGCGCAGGCGGGTGACATCCGCCGGCTCGTGCTCGGCCAGGGATTCCGGCTGGTCGCACTGGGGGTGATCCTCGGTCTGGCGGCGGCCCTTGCCTCCGGGCGGATGCTGGCCGCCATGCTTTATGAAACGGGCGCGACCGATCCGCTGAGCTGCCTCTTCGCCACCGCGGTTCTCGCGTGCGTGGCGTTCGGCGCCAGCCTCCTGCCAACTTTTCGCGCCACCAAAACCGATCCGATGATCGCGCTGCGGTGTGAGTGAACCACCACCCGCTATTGCGACCTCTCATGATAATTCGTCTCCCTCTTCTTAAATTCGCGGTGCTTTGCTCGCTTACTTGCGACGTGCTATCCGCGGCCCAAATGCGATTGCCCGAGGCCTCCGAGCCGGTGGTGCGCGCCTTGACCGAGTTCCGTGCGGGGCGCGACCGGATTTCGGTCGGTGGCTCGATGAGAGCGGATGACGCTCGTCCCATTCACGAGGCATTTTTCGCCGCCGTGGATGTGGAAAGGGTCTCTGGGTGGGATGCGGCCGAGATTGTCGAAGCGCCAGTTTTTACCTTCCATCCGGTCAAGGCGCAGGCTCTCCGCGAACACCTGCACCATCTGGCCGAGCAAAACGCCGGTGCCGAGACGGTGCTGGCCATCGCTACCATTCTTCGTCTGCCGCGATCTGCCGGCGAAACCGCGGATGGCGTGGAGTTGTTGTCCCGCCGCCTTTTGATGGCTCCGGAAGTCCCCTCCTTGTTGGGAAGCCGATATGCCGGAGTGGTGTTTGGAGCCATCGCGGGCATTCCCCGGAAAGTCGCGCAGGAACGAGCAGAAAAAATTCTCGGAATGGTCGAGCACCTTGATCCGGCGGCATCAAGCGGCGCGGTTTTTGAAATGCAGCGCTATTGGCGGCTCGCTGCGCCTTTGAGTGCTACGAAAGAACAACGCGAGGCCCTGCGCCTCCGTTTGGTGGCATTTGTTTCCGCGGTGTTGGACAGCGCAGAGCGTTCGTCGATTTTGACCGCGCAGCGTCCGCAGATCGAGCAGACCCTGGAAGCGTTGACCATCGGAGTCGCTCGCGGCGAGTTGGTCGGGCATCCAGCGCCGGCGTTGAACTTTCTCTGGTCGAGTCGTCCCGGCTTGAAAACCCTGGCCGATCTAAAGGGCAAAGTCGTGGTGCTCGACTTCTGGGCCACGTGGTGCGGCCCGTGCATCGAGAGCTTTCCAAAGACGCGTGAACTCACCGCGTTTTATCGGGATTTCGGAGTAGAAATCATCGGAGTGACGAGTCTCCAAGGAATGATCGTTTTGCCTGGGGCACGGCCGATTGACTGCAAGGGCGACCCGGAGAAAGAAACCAAGCTGCTCGGTGAATTCCAAACGCAGCAGAAAGTGACCTGGCCGGTGGCTGTTTCGCGTGAGCCGGTAATCAACCCGGCGTATGCGATTCTGCATCTCCCGTGCATGGTCATCATCGCGCCCGATGGTTCGGTGCGGCATGCCACGGTGAACCCGCACTCCTCGTTGGTCGACCAGCGAAAACTCATCGATCCGATTTTAAAGGAGTTTGGCCTGAAGGCACCGACCGACTGAGCCGGCTTCGGTAAAAACGAAGCCGATTCCGATGAAACCATGAATTTTCTCCGAAAAATCACCGTGCTCTTCCGCAAAGAAAAACTCGATGCCGAGATGGCCGAGGAGATGCGGCAGCACCTCGAACGCCGCACGCAGGCGAACCTCGCCGCCGGCATGTCGCCGGACGAGGCGCGTTTCGCGGCGCGGCGCCAGTTTGGCGGCGTCGATCAGATCAAGGAGATCGCGCGTGAGCAGCGAGGGATGATGTGGCTGGAGCAGGGCGGCCAGGATCTTCGCTACGCTTTCCGCCAGCTCGCCAAATCGCCGGGGTTCACGGCTGTCGCCGTGGTTACGCTTGCGTTGGGGATCGGCGTCAACGCGGCGATGTTTGGCTTCGTGCGCACGATGTTCCTTCGCCCGCTCGCGCAGGAAAAACGCGGTCATCTCGCGGCACTCTACACCTCCGACGCCCAGGCGGCGGCGAATTTCCGGGCTTTCTCCTTTGCCGAATTTTCCGCGCTGGGCGAAGCGAATGGGATTTTTTCCGATCTCGGTGCCATGGTGTTCGAGCACGGCGCCGTCGGCCGAAACGACGCCGTCAAACGCAGTCTCCTGTGCTTCGTGTCAGGGAGTTATTTCCAACTGCTCGGTGTTCAACCGCTGGCCGGCCGGTTTTTCTCCGCGGAGGAAGGCAGGCCCAACGCGGGGCTTCCCGTTGCCGTCGCCCACTATTCATTCTGGCAGCGTCTCGGTGCCCCCGCGGATTTCGTTGGCAGCGAGATTCAGGTCAATGGGCATTCCTTCACCGTGATCGGCATCGCTCCCGCCGGCTTCGGCGGGCTGCACGCGTCGATCGGTCCCGATGTGTGGTTGCCGCTGGGCGCGATGCCACGCGCCGTTGTCCGCGCCGACGACCTGCTCGATCCCCGCACCTTTCGGCTTTCGCTTTTCGCCGCCTTGCAACCGGGCCTCAGCCTCGAAGCCGCGCGCGCGCAGCTGGGCGTGCTCGAAGGCCGGCTCAATGTTTTGGCTGGGACGGGCGATCCACGCCGGCTGGCGCTCACACCGCCGCCGCACTTCAGCTTGGGCAATAACTCCCCGGCTGACGAAAATTTTCTCGCGCCGTTCGCCGCCCTGTCGCTCGGGCTGTCGGCCACCGTGCTCGTCGTGGCGTGCCTGAATCTCGCGAACATGCTGCTGGCGCGCGGCGCCGTCCGGCAAAAGGAAATCGCCGTGCGCCTTTCCCTCGGCGCGACGCGTGGGCGCATCGTCCGGCAATTGCTCGTCGAGGCGCTGGTGCTCGCAGTCATCGGCGGAGTGTGTGGCCTGTTGACTGCTTCCTGGAGCGGCCAGCTCGCCCGGAATTTGGCCGGAAGTTTTTTCGGCGAAAGTGCGTTTGCGTTTAACGTCCACTCGGAGGGCATCGACTTGGTTGCGCTCTTCGTCACGGGATTGTTTTGCGTGGTCGCCACGCTGGTTTTCGCACTCGTGCCGGCGCTGCGGGTCACGCGGCTCAACTTGGTTGACGACCTGAAACGCCAGGGTGGAGAACCGGCGGCGCGGGGAAACTGGAGCCGTTTTTTTTCGCTCGGCCACTGTCTCGTCATGGGCCAGATCGCGCTCGCGGTCATGCTACTGTTTAGTGCGGCCCTCTTCGTGCGCGGGGCCGTTACGGCTGCGGAACGCGCCCCCGGGTTCACTACTGCGGGGGAACTGGTGTTCAATTTCGACTACGGTTTCGAGGGCTCTTCCGGCACGCCGATCGCTCGCAAACAGGAGGCGCTCCTCGCCCGCGCCCTCGCGACTCCGGGCGTGGCCCATGCCGCGCTGGCCTCGGCGGTGCCGTATAATTTTGAGCTGAACCACCACCGCGTGTTTGTCCCCGGTGCGGCCCGGTCGCTCGCCGCCGACGCCGGCGAGACGGATGTGAGCCGCGGATATTTCCAGACGCTGGGCATTCCGCTGCTGCGCGGGCGAGATTTTACAGCATCGGAAAACCTTGTCGGCAGTCGGCCGCTCGTTGCGATTATCGACGACCAACTCGCCCGGGCGCTCTTCGGCTCCACGGATCCGCTGGGCCGTAACGTCACGACCGATGACCCCGCTGAGGGGCAGTTCCAGATCATCGGAGTCGTGCGCAGCCCCCACGATGGCATCATGGAGGATGCCGCACCGCGCCGCCTCTATCGCCCGCTCGGCCAGATTCGCCGGCCCGATACCTACCTGCACGTGCAGACAACCACGCCCGCGGCGATGCCAGCCGTGCTCGATCGGCTGCGCCGCGAACTGCGGATGGCGGACCCGGATACCCCGCTGCTGCTCGCGAAACCGTTGGCGACCTTCGTGGAGAAAAACATCAATCTCCTGCTGCTCCGCCTCGCCGCGATCGCGTTTGGCGTGTTCGGGTTCATCTCGCTGCTGCTGGCGGTCGTCGGCGTGTATGGTGTGAAGTCCTATGCCGTAGCGACCCGCACCCGCGAACTCGGCATCCGGCTCGCCCTCGGGGCGCGTCCCGGCGACGTCATGTCGCTCGTCCTCCGGCAGGGAATCTTGCAAACCGCCCTCGGCGTCACGATCGGGCTTACCCTCGCGTTGCTGGCCGGTCAGGCGCTTTCGAAGATGCTCTACCGCGTGAGCCCGTTAGACCCGCTCGCGCTCGGCATCGCAGCCGGGCTGATCGCGCTGGCCGCGCTGGGCGCGTGCTTCATCCCGGCGCGGCGCGCGACCAAGGTCGATCCCATGGTGGCGCTGCGGTGCGAATGAAATCATGAACTGGCTCCAACAAATTCCCCGCAGCATCCGCGCGCGGTTCGGCCGACAAAAACTCGACTCCGACATGGCCGAAGAGATGCGCGGGCATCTCGAACGTCGCGCACAGGCGAATCTCGCCGCGGGCATGTCGGCCGAAGAAGCGCGCTACGCGGCGCAGCGGAGCTTCGGCGGCGTGGAGCAACTAAAGGAGATCGCGCGCGAGCAGCGTGCAGGGCAGGGGTTCGACAACGTGGTTCGCGATGTGCGTTTCGCCTTTCGCCAGTTGTCCAGATCCCCGGGCTTTACCACCACGACGATCCTGATTCTTGCGTTGGGGATTGGCGGGGTTACGGCGATGTTCAGCACGTTGTACGCAGTGATGATCCGGCCGCTGCCTTTCCCCCACGCGGAGCGGCTGGTCTTGGGCCGGGCCACGTTCGGCGGGGTGATCAATCCAATGGTCGCGGGGCCTGACTACTTCGACTACCGCGAACAGAGTCGGTCGTTCTCCGACCTCGGAGCGTTTACGTCCCAAATTTCGGAGGTGTCGGTGAGCAAGGGGGCGAACACCGAGCGCTCGACTTGCCTGAACGTCACCAGCGGTCTTTTTCAAGCTCTGGGTGTGAAGATGTCGATGGGTCGCAGGTTCGCCGCGGGCGATGACAAAGCGGAGTCGCCGCCGACGGCCATCGTCAGCCATGCCTTTTGGCACCGACACTTCGATGGGGAGAACGATTTCGCGGGGCGAACGATCACGATCGATGGCGTCACCCGCGCCGTGGTGGGGGTGATGGCGCCCGATTTCCATTTCATCGATCAGCCCGACATCTGGCTGCTCTCGACTCCGCGCGAGCTTGGGCCGCGGCGGTACAACAACTGGCTGGTGGTGGGTTCTCTCAAAGACGGCGTTTCGCTCGCCGAAGCGCAGAGTGAGGTCGATGTGATCGCGGCACAGTTGGAAAAGGCTTATCCGGATACCAACGCCAGAAAAGCACTGCTGCTGACGCCGCTCCAGAGCGCATTTACGGAGCAGTATCGGACAGGCTTCATCATGTTATGTGGCGGAGCGGCTGCGGTGCTTCTGATCGCCTGTGCGAACGCCGCGGGCTTGCTGCTCGCGCGTGGGGCCGGTCGGCAAGCAGAGTTGGCCGTGCGCGCGGCGATGGGGGCGTCGCACTGGCAGATCATGCGGCTTCTATTGGCTGAAGCTCTTCTGCTGGCAGCGGCGGGGGGAATTTTGGGGACGGTGCTAGCTCTCGCGATGCAGAACGGGCTGATGCGGCGGTTTTCGGTTGAGACGCTCTTTTTGCGCGACGTGGGGCTCGCATGGCCGGTGCTCGGGTTTGTCGTCTGCCTCACGGTGGTCACCGGCGTCGGGTTTGGCGTGCTGCCGGCGTGGAGGGCCAAGAGTCCTGATTTGGCGGATGCCATGAAGTCCCTCGGGCGGGGAAACTCCCGGCACGGTTCGCGGCTGCGCGGTGGCTTGGTGGCGGCGCAAGTGGCCATTTCGTTTATCCTGCTGGTCGTCGCGGGACTGCTCACTCGCAGCCTCAGTTCCCTGCATCGCACCGATCCGGGATTCAACCCGCGAAATCTCCTGACGGTCGAGGTGCCGCTGCCGCCCCGCGAGTACAACGGCCTCCAGCGCACCCAGTTTCTCGAATCGTTGTTGGAAAATATTCGCTCGCTGCCGGGGGTGCAGTCGGCGGCGGCGATCAGCCAGTTGCCTTTGCGGAATCCGGGCAACGACATCGCTCTCTACGATGCGAGCGCGCCGCCCGCCGCTCCCTCCGGTGGCGGCAACGGTTACCAACGCGTGGTGCTCCCGGGCTATTTCGAAGCGATGCGCATTCCGGTGCTGGCGGGAAGGGATGTTCGTTCGTCGGACACCCGGGATTCCACTCGCGTGGTCGTCATCAGCCAGGTGCTGGCCGAGCAGCTTTTCCCCGGCCGCGATCCCTTGGGTCGCAAAGTGATCATCGATGGAGCGACGCAAACGCCGTGGGAAGTGGTGGGCGTCGTGGGTGACACCAAGATGGGTGACTTGCGCGAGGGACCGCGTTCGCGTGGCGCCTTCTATCGGCCGCACGGTCAGTCGTCCTCCGCGACGATGCGCCTGGCGATTCGCACCGCGATCGAGCCGCATGCGGTCGTGACGCCGTTGCGTGCGCTCCTGCAAAAGCTGGATTCGCGAGTGCCGTTGTCCGGCCCGCGCACGATGGAGGAGGTGATGGACAATGCGACCTTGTCCGAAAAAGCGCAGACGCTCTGCCTGACGACGTTCTCCCTCTTGGCCCTGATCCTGGCCGCGTGCCTGTTGGCGCTGTCCGGCCGGCACACACCTTAATCCGCGGGGCGGGATCTCGATATGACCGAGCGTCGCGACATGCCAGGACGTTCCTCCTCGCGCGCCAGCCAGCTCGAAGCGCGCATCCGCGAAATCGAGTCGGCCCTGGACAACGTCCATGACGACATGCGCCTGCTGCGGCGCGTGGTGGATACCCCTGACCGTAGCGATTTGTATCCGCGCTATCGCG
>JANYBX010000430.1 GCA_025360615.1 Opitutia bacterium | reverse complement strand
AAGTCATGCCCTGGCCAAAGCGCGGCTTGCGGGACATCGGGAGATTCTCGAAGGGGCAGAGATCGCGTTCCCGTTTTTTGAAATCGCGATGCAACGACTCAAGCAAGTCGTGGTTGAACCCGGTTCCCACTTTCCCGGCATAGGACAGTTTTCCCGCCCAATAATAACCGACCAGAATAGCTCCAAAATAAGCGCGACTGTTCTGCGGCCGGGTGTAACCGCCGATGACGAATTCCTGCTCCGCGTGAAGTTTGCATTTCAACCACGGCTGGCTCGAGTCGTTGCATCGCGATTTCAAAAAACGGGAACGCGATCTCTGTCCGTTCGAGAATCTCCCGATGTCCCGCAAGCCGCGCTTTGGCCAGGGCATGACTTCCTCTGAAATGAAGAAGGTGACGTGGATCAAACCGGACTTGGTGGCGCAGGTGAAATTCGCGGAGTGGACGCAGGAGGGGCTTTTGCGCCAGCCCGTGTTTCTCGGTTTGCGCTCGGACAAAGCAGCCCGCTCCGTGCGGCGTGAAGCGGGCGCCGTCGATTGAGGTGCGCGTCACCGCCGGCCGCTCTGCCACTCGGCATCGTTATCTTTTGCGATGCGCGCCATGGAGCGGCGCGTCAGCACGGAAGAATCATCCTGCCGGGCGCTGATGGGTTTGGCGGGTTGGCCGGACTTGGCGATCAGCCAGACCGGCTTGTCGTCGTCGGAGCGGATGCGAAACAGGTGCCACTCGCCTTGGAGTTTTTTGCCGTGGAGGATCAGCTTGAGATTACCTTCCGCGTAGCTGCCGCCTACCAGCTCGTAGGTGCCGATGTCCCACACCATCACTGTGCCGCCGCCATACTGGCCTTTCGGGATCGTGCCCTCAAACTTGAGATAGCCGAGCGGATGATCTTCCACGGCGAAGGCGGAACGCTTCACGCCCAACTCCGTGGGGACGCCCTTGGGCACCGCCCACGATTTTAGCGTGCCCTCCATCTCAAGCCGGAAATCGTAGTGCAGGTGGGAGGCCGCGTGTTTTTGAATCACGAATTGCCCCGAGAGTCCGGCCTTCCCGTTTTTCTTTTTTCCCAACACGGGGCCGGGCTCGCGCGTCTGTTTGAAGTCACGCTTTTCCGCGTAGCGCTGGAGCGGCGCGGCCGGCGCGCGCTGGGCCAGAAACGCCTTCGGGAGCGATTGTTTCAACGTGAGCACGGGCGCGAACAGGTCGCCGTTTTTCTTCAGGCGTTTGAGTGCGTCGGCGGGGGTGAAAAAAAGCGCGGCGGAGCGTTTGGTTTTAATGGCGGTGGCGAGTTCCGCCCACGTCACGGGCATGGAGATGAAGGGTTCGTCGCGTTTCCCGCGCATGGAGTAAACCGCCACGGTCGTCTTCGATCCGGAATTCTGACTCCAATCGATCAGCGCCCGTTCGCGCCGTTTTATTTTGGCCATCTGGCTCACGACGAGATCGGGATGTTTTTGCTCCAGCAACTCCGCGACAGCTTTGGCGAAGGTACCCGTCGCGTCATACGTCACCGGGCGATTCAACGGCACGTAAATTTGCAGGCCTTTTGAACCGGATACTTTTGGAAACGACGCGAGGCTGAGGCCGTCGAGAATTTCCTTCACGAGAAAGGCGACGCGCGCACACGTAAGGATGTCCGCTCCCTCCCCGGGATCGAGGTCGAACGCGACGTGGGTCGGCTGGTCGAGCTTCGGCACGCGATGGAGAAACGGATGCAACTCCAGCGCGGCGAGATTGGCGCACCACGCGAGGGTCGCTGCGTCATTGATCAGGATGTAATTTATTTCCCCCGGCTCATGGCGGCGCGGCACGCGGAAGGTTTTAATCCACGAGGGCGCGAACTTAGGCGCGTTCTTTTCGTAAAATTTCTCCCCCGTCACGCCGTCGGGAAACCGGATCATCGTGACGGGGCGATTCTTCAGGTGCGGCAGCAGGTAGGGGGCGGCCGCGAGGTAATACTGGATCATCTCCCCCTTGGTGAAACCGCCCTGGGGAAAATAGATTTTTTCCAGATGGGTGAACTTCACTTCGGGTGAACCGGCCATGATCGGAAAAATGACGGTCGGGCTCAGGCGGCTTTGCGGCGCGGTTTTTTCGCGGGCTTGGGCTGGCCGCCTTTGGTCGCGCCCGAGGCCTCGGCGAGGCTCTGCTGCAGCACGGCGGCGAGGTCGATCACGTTGGTCGCGCGCTTGGTTTTTTCGCCTTCCTTCGGCAGCGCTTTGCCCCCGGTCGCGATCTTCTTTTCGATGAGTTTCAGCAGGGCGGACCGATAGTCATCGGTGTAGCGGGAGGCATCCCAGTCCTCCGTCATCTGGTTGACCAGCGTCTTCGCCATGGAAAGTTCGCGCGCGCCGAGTTTCTTCTCGGCCGGGGCCTTGATAGCGGCGGGCGAAAGCAATTCATCCTCGAAGCGCATGAGTTCAAGGACGAGCAGGTTGCCATTCGCCTTCACGGAGGCGAGATGCTGACGGGTGCGAATGATTACCTTGGCGATTCCCGCCTTGTCCGTATCGGCCAGCACCTGGCGCAACAGATGGTAGGCGCTCGCGCCGCCCTTGAGGGGTTCGAGGAAAAACGGCTTGTAGAAAAACATGGGGTTGATCTGCGGCAGCTCCACAAAATCAATGATGTCGATCGTATCCGTGGCTTCCAAATCCACGCGCTTGAAATCCTCGTCCTTCAGCACGACGAA
>JANYBX010000356.1 GCA_025360615.1 Opitutia bacterium | reverse complement strand
GGGCAGCGATTTTGCGTGGCGAAAATCCGCCCGTCGCGCTGGCGGAAGACGGCGATTTCCTCGCCGGCGACGACGTAACAACGGCTGTGGCCGAGGGCAATTTTCTCAATGCTGCCGAGATTGATGGTGGTGGTCGGGGTGCTCATGGGAAAATCAGCCGTTGTTCTCCGCCGTGGCCAACGCGTGCGCCAACTCCGGCGCGCTGAACTGCCCGGGATACGCGGGCAGCTCGGCTTCCTTCCACGGATCGACGTAGGCATCGACGGCCTTCTGGATGTCGGCGTCGAGACGCGCGGCGATGCCCTCGCTGTCCTCGATCAGAATCTGCTTCAGCACCTCGATGCCGACGCGCTCGACGAAGTGGTAGGTGCGCTCGAGATATTTCCCGTGCTCGCGGTAATACTGCATGAAGCGACCGGTGATCTGGAGGACCTCGTCGTGGGTTTTCACCGTCACGAGCAAGTCGCCCTTGCGAATGCTGCCACCGGCAGCACCGCCGATGTAGATTTCCCAAGCGCCGCCCTCGATGGCGACCGCGCCGATGTCCTTCACGTAGGCTTCCGAGCAGTTGCGCGGGCAGCCGGCGGTCGCGAGTTTCATCTTGTGCGGTGACTCGATGCCTTGGAAGCGGCGCTCGATTTTTTGCGCGAGCGCGATGGAGTCGCCGACGCCGTAGCGGCAAAAATCCGTGCCGACGCAGCTCTTGCAGGTGCGAAACGATTTCGTGTAGGCGTGGCCGCTCGGGATGCCGAGGTCCTTCCACATGCCGGGCAGATCCTCCTTTTTCACGCCGAGCAAATCGATGCGCTGGCCGCCGGTGAACTTCACCATCGGCACGTTGTATTTCACCGCGACGTCGGCGATGCGGCGCAATTCCGCCGCCGAAGTGACGCCCCCGTAGATGCGGGGAACGACGGAGTAGGTGCCGTCTTTTTGGATGTTCGCGTGGACGCGGTCGTTGATGAAACGCGCGTCGCGCTCGTCGTCGTATTCGCCGGCCCAGAGCGTTTTCAGGAGCGAGGCGAGGCCAACTTTGCTCGCGGGATCCTCCTTGCCGCCGGCGAGCTCGCGGAATACGGCGCTGACGGATTTGAGTCCGCGCGCGCGGATTTCCGCGACCAGCTGGGATTTTTCCAACGCCACACCCTGAACGTAATAGTGCTCACTCGCATCATCGACGACTTCGCCAGCGTAGGCCTCGATGAGCTGAGCGATGAGACCTTTGCAGGAACCGCAACCGAGGCCGGCTTTCGTGCAACCGCCGATCTTCGAAACGGAATGACACTTGCCGAGCGTGATCGCTTCCTTGATTTCGCCTTTGCTGACGCCGTTGCAATTACAGATCTGCGCGTGGTCGGGGAGGTCGAACACGCTCAGCACGGGCGCACCCGTCGAGCTGCCGAAAAGCAAATCGGCCCGGCGCGAGGAGAGCGCGGCCCCGGTCATGAACATCTGCATGAGCACGCCCGCGGTGTCGG
The DNA here is from genome assembly GCA_025360615.1 of Opitutia bacterium. GTDB lineage: Bacteria > Verrucomicrobiota > Verrucomicrobiia > Opitutales > Opitutaceae > Tous-C4FEB. Next base: position 9,959 of record JANYBX010000356.1, on the reverse strand, counting down.
TCTCGCCGAGGAGAATCGCGCCCACGAGTTTGTTGTCGCGCACGATCAGTTTTTTGTAAACGCCACGCGACGGCTCGCGGTAGATCACGACTTCGTCGTCGGGCAATGCTGGCTTAGTCTCACCCATCGAGGCGAGTTCCACGCCCATGACCTTGAGTTTCGTGCCGAGCAGCGAGCCGGAATATCCGGCCTGCGGATTGAAGTCCGTGATCACGTCAGCGAGAGTCTTGGCCTGATCCCAGATCGGATCGACGAGGCCGTAGATGCGGCCACGATGCTCCACGCATTCGCCGACGGCGAAGATGTCGCGGTCGCTCGTGTGCATCTGGTCGTCGCACACGATGCCTTTGTTGACCGTGTGGCCCGAGGCGGCGGCAATTTCCGTGATGGGACGGATGCCGGCGCTGACGACGACCATGTCGGTCGCGAGGCTCGTGCCGTCCTTGAAATCGAGGCGCGTGATGCGGCCGTCTTCGCGGACGATCTTGGTGGTGATGGTCTCGCACTTCACGGCGATGCCCATGGCCTCGATCGTGCCGCGCAACATCTGGCCGGACTCGGGATCGAGTTGGGCGATCATCAACTGCGGGGCGGCTTCGAGGATGGTGACCTTGACGCCGTGGGTCATCAGGCCGCGCGCGGCTTCGAGGCCGAGCAAACCGCCACCGATGACAGCGGCGTTTTTGCAGTTCTTGGCGTAGGCGGCGATCTGGTCGCAGTCGTCGATGGTGCGAAACAAGAACGTGCCGGCGCCCCCGAAGCCTTCCATCGGCGGCACGAAGGGCCGCGAGCCGGTGGCGATGATGACGTGATCGTAAGTTTCCTCGACGGGCGGGGCGTCGGGCACGGCGGCGGCGTCGATGGCGTAAGCGAGCGCGTCCTTTTTCAGCGGAGTGCCGACGACGACTTTGCGCGCGCGGTCGATTTTCAACGCGCGCACGCCGGCGTGGAGCGTGATGCCTTTCTCGCGATACCACGCGAGCGGGTTCATGAAGATGTCCGTCGCCGACTGGCTGCCGTTGAGGACGTTGCTCAGGAGGGTGCGGTTGTAGTTACCGTAAGGTTCGGCGCCGAACATCACGATGTCGAAGCGGCCGGGAGCGCGCTTCAAAATTTCTTCGACGACGCGGGCGCCGGCCATGCCGTTGCCGACGACGACCAGTTTTTTCTTGGGGGGGTTCATGCGATGGGTTTTGAGGGAGTGATCCAAATTTCACCGTCGCGGATTTCGACGGGATAGCGGGGGAGCGCGCGCTGCGGCGGGCCGGCGAGCACGTGGCCATCTTCGGCGCTGAAAAAGCCCTCGTGGCACGGGCAGTGGAACTGCTTTTTCTCGTGCTGATAATTCACCGGGCACATGAGGTGCGTGCAGGCTTGGCTGTAGGCGGCGAATTGATTTTCGCCGAGCCGCACGAGGATCGCGGGATGATGCTCGGTGGGATAACTGAAAAGTTTCGAGCCGCCGACGGGCAGGTCCGCGACGCGGGCGACCAGCAGGGGCTTCGTGCCGGCGGGCACGGGGAAAAGTTGATCGCGTGCGAACCAGCCCGCGCCGACGGCGACGGCGGAGCAGCAGGCGATCTTGCAGAACTGCCGGCGCGAGACGGCGTGCTCGGCCGACTGGCGGACGGGGAAGGTCGTGGCTGAATGCGTTGGCTCGGACATGGCGCGGGGTCAGTGGCAGGTGCAGTTTCCGGAGCAGCGTTGGCTGAGGGCGGGCTCGTCCCACACGGCGGAATTCGCGGCGTCGGGGGCGCCATCGCGGACGCGGGCGAGGGCGAACGGATCGAAGTCCTTGTCTTCCCACGGGAGGAAATCGAGGACGTCGAAGGGCAGCGCGGTCAGCTCGGGCGAGGTCATCATGTTGACCTTGGTCCGCACGGTTTGGCGGCCGAATTGGAACTCGTTCACCGCTGCCTCGCGGCGGTGTTTTTCGATGTAGTCGCGCGGGCCGTAGTAGAGCGCGCCGCTCGGGCAGACGGTGGCGCACATGGGTTTTTTTCCGACGCTGGTGCGATCGTAGCACATGTCGCACTTCATCATGAGGTCGATCTCGGCTTTCATTTTCGGCACGCCGAACGGGCAGGCGAGAACGCAGTTCGAGCAGGCGACGCAGCGGGATTTTGCGGCGCTGAGCACGACGCCGTTATCGTCCTGCTTGATGGCGTCGGCGGGGCAAACTTTCGCGCAGGTCGGATCTTCGCAGTGCATGCAGACGACGGGGGCGGTCTGCACGCCGGTCGGGCGGTGGACGTATTCGAGATGGATCATCGACACGCCGCGATGCGTGCCGCACTCGCCGCATGCCTGCACGCACGCCTGGCAGCCGATGCAGCGCGAAGGATCGAGGAAAAATTCGTTTTCGGTCGCGGTGGCGATCATCGGATTTGCTGGGGAAACGGCTGTGCTGTGGGTTTCGCCGGCGCGTCGGCGACTTTCTCGACGCGGCAGGAGCAAACTTTGAACTCGGGGATTTTTGAAATCGGATCGAGCGCGCGGTTGGTCAGGAGATTCGCGGCTTTTTTCCCGGGCCAGTGATACGGGATGAAAACCGTGTCGGGGCGGATGGTCTTCACGACTTGCGCGGGCACGATGATTTCACCGCGACGGCTGGTGACCTTGACGATGTCGCGGTCCTTGATGCCGAGCTTGGCGGCGAGCAGCGGATGGATTTCGCAGAGGGGCTCGGGGTATTGTTTCACGAGCGCGCCGATGCGGCGGGTCTGCGTGCCGCTGAGATATTGAGAGACCACGCGGCCGGTGGTGTAGAAGAGCGGGTAGTCCGCATCCACATCCTCGGCGGGCGGGCGGTATTCGTAGGCGTGGAATTTCGCGCGGCCATCGGCGTGGTGGAATTTTCCGCCTTCAAACAGGCGCGGGGTGCCGGGGTGATCGGGCGAGGGACAGGGCCAGAAGACGCCCATGTTGTTCTCGATTTTCTCGTAGGTCATGCCGCTGTAGTCGATGGCCCCGCCTTTCGAGGCTTGCGTGAGCTCGGTGAAAATCTCGCCGGCATTCTTGTAGTTGAAAAACTTTCCCTTGCCGAGGCGGTCGGCGAGTTCGCAGATGATTTTCCAGTCGACGCGCGCGTTGCCGGGCGGCGTGACGGAGTTGCGGAGGCGGACGCAACGGCCTTCGCCGGTGGTCACGGTGCCTTCGTCTTCTTCCTGGAGCGAACCGGCGAGCACGACATCGGCGTAGCGCGCGGTTTCGCTGAGGAACGGGTCGATGCAGGCGAAGAATTCGAGTTTCTCGAGTGCCTTGCGCGTGCGCTCGGAGTCGGGGATGGAGACGAGCGGGTTGAAGCTGATCGAGAGCAGACCCTTGATTTCGCCGCGCTCGATGGCGTCGATAATTTCGCAGGCGGTGAGGCCCTGCTTCGGCAACTCGGGCTCGGGGATGCCCCAGAATTTCGCGATGAACTCACGGTGCTCGGGCTTGTTGATGTCGCGTCCGCCGGGGAGCTGGTTGTTGCGCTGGCCGTGTTCGCGTCCGCCCTGGCCGTTGCCCTGGCCGGTGATCGTGCCGTAGCCGGAGCCGACCTTGCCGATGCGGCCGGTGGCGAGGACGAGATTGATGTAAGTGAGGACGTTTTCGGTGCCCTTCGTGTGATGCTCGATCCCGCGCGCGTGGAGGAGAATCGAACTCTCGGCGGGGCCCCAAAGCTCGGCGGCGGCGACGATGCTTTTCGCGGGGACGCCGGTGATTTTCTCGGTGTATTCCGGCGTGTATTTTTTAACGAGTTCGCGGACCTGGTCGAAGTCGTGCGTGTGCTCGGCGATGAACTTCTCGTCGGTCCAGCCGCGCTCGATCATCACGTGGAGGATGCCGTTCGCGAGGGCGCTGTCGCGGCCCGGGCGCACGGGGAGGTAGAGATCGGCGGTGCGGCCGATGGGCGTGATGCGCGGGTCGATCACGATGATTTTCGCGCCGGCATCGCGCGCGCGCCAGATGTAGTCGGTGAGAATCGGGAAGCACTCGGCGAGATTCGTGCCGGCGAGGATGATGACTTTCGCGAGCGGGATGTCGCTCCACGGGTTGGCGGCGCGGTCCACGCCGAAGGCCATGCGGTTGGCGGCGCCGGCGCTGACCATGCAGAGGCGGCCGTTGTAATCGATGTTCGCCGTTTGAAGCGCGATGCGGGCGAACTTGCCGTTCAGATACGCCTTTTCGTTGGTCATCGAGGCGCCGCCGAGGAAAGCGAACGCGTCTTTGCCGTGTTTTTTCTGGACGTCCTGGATGGCCTTCACGGTCTTGCGCATCACCTCGTGCCAGCCGGCGGTTTGGAAGCCGTCCTTGGTGCGCACGAGCGGCGCGATGAGGCGGTCGGGGTGGTCGTTCTGCATGTAGCGCATCACGCCCTTGGGACAAAGTTTGCCTTGGTTAACGGGGAACTCCTCCCACGGCTCGAAGCCGACGACCTTGTTGTCCTTAACCTTGAGTTGGATGCCGCACTGCACGCCGCAGAAACAGCAGTGCGTCTTCACGAGCTTGTCGGGGTCGCCGATTTTCCAGCCGCCGGCGGGCGTGAAGTTCGGCGTGGGGCCGTAGAGCTCGATGTATTTTTCGTCCGGTTGCGTGAGCGTGGCCATGAGGGTGTGGGATCAGCGACCGAGGGTGCGGCCTTGGTTGATCGCGAGCAGGCCGCGACGGCAGGCGGGGCAGATGTCTTGGTAGTGCACTTCGCCGCGCTCGCCGGAGAAGCGGTAGTCGAAGCCGAGCTGGTCGAGGACGAGCTTGAGATCGGTGACGTGCATCGCGCTCGCGAAGTCCGTGCTGCAACGCCGGCAGTGGGCGCGCGGGCCGGTGTCGCCGACTTTTTTGTAGCGGCTCACGCAGAGCGAGCACGTGCGCTGGAACATGTGGAAAAATTTCCCGAACGGGATGTAGAGCAGCAGCGCGACGACGCTGACCATGTGAACGATGGCCCACAAATGGTGGCCGCGGCCGGCGAGGAAATGATAGCTGACGGTGAGCGCGAGGCCGGTCGCGGTGACGGCGAGGATGAGGATGAGCGGAAGAATATCCTCGGAGAATGTCTGCGTGGCGCGCTCGCCGGCATCGGTGAAGCGGCGCCAACCGGCCATGACGAGGCCGACGAGGACGAGAATGCCGGAGACGTTGAGGGCGTTGAACGCGAGGAAGGCCTTGGCGCTGTGAACGCTGAAGGTGTCGAGGTGGATGCCGAAGGCCATGACGCGATACATCTCGGCGTCGGTGGCGAGCGATTCGAAATGGATCCAACCGAACACGAGCGGAAACGTGATCGCGAACGCGAGGGTGCAGCCGCCGGAAAGGCAGAGGTGCATGATCCAACGGTAGCCGCTGCGGCGGCGGATGAATTCCTGCGCGACGAAATTGCGCGCGAGCGCCGCGCCGAGCGTGCCGGCGCCGTAGGGGATCGGAAGGGCGGAAAGTTTTTGGTTTTGAGTTTCGGGTTTCGAGTGGGGCGTGGGCGCGCGGCGGAAGAAGAGTTCGAGGCCGCGTTTGAAATACAGCCGAGAGGGCGGGCGCTGGGCCCACACGGTGAAACGATAGCCGACGGCAAAGGCCGCCATGATCGCGCCGATCGCGTAGCCGGTGAGCGCGGGATCGAAATGTTTCAGTCCGCTGGAGCCGAGCGCGATGGCCGCGACGGTCGCGAGGGCGATGCCGAGGCCGGCGAGAAGTGCTTTCGCGTTAATAGACATCGCGCTGATAACGTTTCACGGTTTTAAGGGACTGGACGTAGGCAGCGGCCTCGGCGGGAGATTTTTTGCCGGCGGTCTCGACGACTTGATGGAGGGCGGCATCGACATCCTTCGCCATGCGGGTGGCGTCGCCGCAGACGTAGAAGTGCGCGCCGGCTTCGAGCCACGACCAGAGTTCGGCGGCGGCCTCGGTCATGCGTTGCTGCACGTAGATTTTTTCCGCCTGGTCGCGGGAGAAGGCGAGGTCGAGGCGCGTGAGGAGGCCGGACTGCTGGAGCGCGGTGAGTTCCTCGCGATAGAGGAAATCGGTGGCGGCGCGCTGATCGCCGAAGAGGAGCCAGTTTTTTCCCTTCGCCCCGGTGGCGGCGCGTTCGTGGAGGAAGGCGCGGAACGGCGCGATGCCCGTGCCGGGGCCGACCATGATCATGGGCGTGTCGCCCGAGGCGGGCGGGCGAAAGGCGTTGTTCGAGTGGACGAAGACGCCGGCGGTGCCGTGGGCGAGGGCGCGCTCGGCGAGAAAGGTGGAGCACACGCCTTTGCGCGCGCGGGAATTTTTTTCGTAGCGGACGGCGCCGACGGTGAGATGAACCTGGCCGGCGTGGGCTTTCGGCGAGGACGAGATCGAGTAGAGGCGGGGCTGAACTTTTTTCAGCGCGGCGATGAACGCGGTGGGTGAAGGCTTGGCGTGCGAGGCGAGCAGGGCGTCGATGACGTGGTGGGGAGCGAGAGCCGCAGGCGTGCCGGGAGCGCCGGCGGGGACGAGGGTGCAGAGTTCGAGGAGCGCGGGGGCGGGCTTGCTGAGATCGTAGTGGGCGGTGAGCGCGTGGCGGAGATTCGTGGTGGTGCCGTCGGGCGCGGGGACGGGTTCCTCGCCGTCGCAGCCGAGGGCGGCGAGCACATCGGCGACGAGCGCGGGGCAGTTGTGAGGGATGACGCCGAGCGCATCGCCGGCTTCATAGGCGAGGCCGGAGCCGGCGAGGGAAAACTCGACGTGGTTAACTTCCTTGGCGGAGCCGGGGGCGTTGAGATTGCGGACGGTGAGGACCGGCGCGGGGAACGGATTTTTTTTGGAGTAGCCTGTTTCGGTGGAGTCCGAGTCCAAAGCTGGCGGAGCGGACGGCGCGTTAGGGATAACGCGCCCTACCTCGGAGCCGAGGGCGTTCAGCGCGGCGTCGAGCCATTTGGTGTGGGGCGTTTCGTAGTCGAGGTCGCAGTCGACGCGCGGGGAGACGCGGGTGGCGCCGAGTTTTTCGAGGCGGGCGTCGAAATCTTTTCCGGCTTGGCAGAAGAGGGTGTAGTTCGTGTCGCCGAGGGAGCAGACGGAGTAACGGAGGGCGGAGAGTTGAGAGTCGGAAGCGGCGGCGAGGGCGCCGTGGAGGGCCTTGGCGTTGTCGGGTGGTTCGCCGTCGCCGTAGGTGCTGGTGATGACGAGGAGATTTTTTTCGGCCGCGAGCGATGCGATCGTGGCCTGCGCCATGTCGACGACGGTGGGGGCGAAGCCGCGTTTGCCGGCTTCCTTGGCGGCTTTTTTCGCGAGGTTTTCGGCGGTGCCGGTTTGAGAGCCGAAGAGGATGGTGAGGGGCGTGAGCGTCTCGCGGGGTGGGGGCACCCCGCCTCCAACGGAGGGAGCGGTGGCGCGCGAGAAGACGCCGGCGAGGAAGCCGTTGAGCCAGGCACGCTGCTCGGGGGAGAAAGGCGCGTTTTCCGGAATGAGAGGGACGACGGAGGACATGTGCGATCAGCTGAAGATTTCCTGAAGCTCTTTCACGGAGTGGCGGCGGGTCCACTGGAGGAAACTTTCGCCGGCGGATTTTTTCGCTTCGTAGGTGGTGAGAAATTTTTCGACGAGGGCGTTGAGCTCGACGGCGCGGACGGCGCGGAAGACTTCGCGGGCAATGCCTTGCTCCTGATCCATGCCGCCGCCGAGGACGACGTGGTAGGCTTCGGAGCCGTCGGCGTGTTTCGCGCCGATGAAGCCGATGTCGCCGCAGTAGTGCTGCGCGCAGCTGTTCGGACAACCGGTGAAGTGGATGTTAACGGGAGAGGTGATCGTGACGCGGGGGCCGAGATATTTCATCAGCGCGACGGCGTGGCCCTTGGTGTCGGCGGCGGAAAATTTACAGCCTTTGTTGCCGGTGCAGGAGATGATGCCGCCCGTGGCAAGCGAGGCTTCATGGTAAAGGCCCATGCGGACGACGGAGCGTTTCACGGATTCCACGAAGGCGTCGCCGACGTGGGGAATGATGACACTTTGCCAGACGGTGAAGCGGAGTTCGCCGCGGCCGAAGTTGGTGGCGAGGTCGGCGAGGGCGTGCATCTGCTTCGGCGTGAGGCGGCCGACAGGGGTGCCGACGCCGAGGGAATTCAGGCCGCGCTGGGCTTGGCGGCGGGCGCCGAGCCAGGCGTGTTTCTCGACGAGTTTGCGCGGTTCGCAGGCGGCGAGGGGCAAGCGGACGAGGGGGAAGGCGAGTTTCTTCTGCGTCTCGGCGAGGAATTTTTCGACGCCCCATTTTTCGAGGAGATATTTGAGGCGGGCTTTTTTGCGGTCGGTGCGGTCGCCGTTTTCGGAGTAGACGCGGAGCATCGCGGCGGAGACGGCGACGGCTTCGGAGGGTTTGATGAGGAGGCCGGTATCCTTGGCGAAATCCTTGTGGCCGGTGATGCCGCCGAGCTGGACGCGGAAGTAGATTCCGGGCTCGATGCGGGGTGAGGGCACCCCGCCTCCAGCGGAGTCGGAGATGGAAGAGAGGCTTTTTTCGGTGACGCGGCAGGCGAAGAAGCCGATGTCGTTCGTGTCGACGGCGGCGGAGAGTGCGCCGCCGTTGTCGAAGGCGATGTTGAATTTGCGCGGGAGGCCGTAGAGGTCGCGGTGATTGAGGATGTAGTGGTGAATCCCTTTCGCGTGGGGGCGGACGTCGAGGAGTTCGTCGGGGGCGAAACCGCTGTCGGGGGAGGCGGTGATGTTGCGGACGTTGTCGATGCCGGAGCCGCGCGAAGTGAGGCCGAGTTCCTGGACGCGGGTGAGGACCTTGATGATGTCGCGGGGCTTGAACTCGCGGATCTGGAGATTGCCGCGCGTGGTGATGTGCGCGTAGCCGCCGCCGAGTTCGTGCGCGAGATCGGCGAGGCCGTGGAGCTGGACGGCGGTCAACTCGCAGGCGGGGATGCGCAGGCGGAGCATGAAACTGTCCTGCGCGGGCGCGACGTAGAAGAGGCCGTGGGCTTTGAAGCGGTAGGTGTTCTCCGGGTCGGGAAATTTATTTTCGTCGGCGTGGGCGAGGAGGCGCTCCCAAGCATCGAGGGGGTTCTCGTCGTGCTTCCAGCGCTCTTCCTTGCAGAGATCGCCGAGGGGAGTGCCGTGGACGCTCTCCTCGGCGGGGGCGGCAAGGTTGGTGGAGGTGGCCGAGCCGGGTGTGGAGGTGAGTTGGCCGACGGAATTGGTGCCAACGAAGAGACCGCCAGCCGTCACGCCCGCCATGAAGCCGGCGAGATACTCCTTTTGCTCGAGGGTGAAGGTGCCGGAAGCGGCGGGATCTTGGGCGGTGGCAGGCACGCCGGACTTTAGCAGCCGTAATGCCACGCGACGGGCAGGAATGAATTAACGGCCTGAATAATTTTGGAATAATTGATTAAAATCATTCATGTGAGCGGTCCTGAAACGAGGAGGGCGGCTCAGCGGCGGGAGTGGAGCACGAGTTGGACGAAGTTCAGCAGCAGGAGCAGGAGGCAGAGGAGTTTATAGACGAGGAGTGGGTTGCGCTCCAGGAGCGGGACGCCTTTGCGATGGTAGGCGGCGACTTCCGCGGGATGGTCGATGGCATAGAGCAGCTCGGAAAAATTCTGGTAGCGCTGAAGCGGATCGGGATCGATGGCGCGGAGGATGCCCGATTCCAGCCAGGGCGGGACGGCGGGATTGAGCTTGGTGGGGCGGCGGGGAGTTTGCTCAAAGCGCGGGGTCTGGAAGCGCTCGATTTCACCGTAGGGATAGGCGCGGGTGAGGACCTCGTAGAGGATCACGCCGATGGCGTAGAGTTCGGTGCGTTCGGCGAGCGGGGCTCCGCGGAAACGTTCGGGCGCGAGGTAGCTGGGCGTGCCGGCGCGCGAGGTGACGGAAAAAATCTCGGCGGCGCTGCCGAGATCGAGCAGCAGGAAACGCACGCCGCTGGTCCCGGCCGGGTCGCGGAGCACGAGGATGTTGTCGGGTTTGAGATCGCCGTGGGCGAGGTCGTGCGTGAGGAGAAACTGGCCGGCGCGGAGGAGGGTGCGGGC
>JANYBX010000350.1 GCA_025360615.1 Opitutia bacterium | reverse complement strand
GTGACTTCCTCAAGGATGTCCCAGACTTCGGGGGACTTCTTCTCGATCATCTTGCGCGCACCGCGGACGGTATGCACGAAACCGAGTTCCTTCAGGCGGCGAATGATGAACGGCTCGAAGAGCACGAGCGCCATTTTCTTTGGCAGCCCGCACTGGTGGAGCTTGAGTTCCGGACCGATGACGATGACGGAACGACCCGAGTAATCGACGCGCTTGCCGAGCAAGTTTTGGCGGAAACGACCCTGCTTGCCCTTGAGCATGTCGCTCAGAGATTTCAGGGGACGGTTGCCCGCGCCAGTAACAGGACGGCCATGACGACCGTTGTCGAAGAGAGCGTCGACGGCCTCTTGCAGCATGCGCTTTTCGTTATGGATAATAACGTCGGGCGTCTTGAGCTGCATCAGGTTTTTCAACCGGTTGTTGCGGTTGATGACGCGGCGATAGAGATCGTTGAGATCGGAGGTCGCGAACCGGCCGCCCTCGAGCGGGACGAGCGGGCGCAAGTCCGGCGGGATGACGGGCAACACTTCAAGGACCATCCACTCCGGACGGGAGTTCGAGTGAATGAAGCCTTGGATGACCTTGAGGCGTTTCGAGAGCTTCTTTTTGATCTGCTTCGATTTCGTCGCGCGCATCTGCTCGTGCAGCTCGGCCACGGTGGCCTCCATGTCGGTCTTCACGAGCGCATCGCGAACGGCCTCGGCACCCATCTTGGCGACGAAGGAATCGGCGCCGTATTCGTCGAGGGCCTGGCGATACTCGGTGTCGGTGAGAAGTTGCTTGAGCTCGAGCGGGGTCTTGCCCGGATCGATGACCATGTAGTTCTCGTAGTAGATCACGCGCTCGAGGGAGCGCGCGGTCATGTCGAGCAACAGGCCGAGACGGCTCGGCATCGACTTCAGGAACCAGATGTGGGTAACTGGCACGGCCATTTCGATGTGGCCCATGCGCTCGCGGCGAACGCGGGCGATCGTCACTTCGACGCCACAGCGGTCGCACACGACGTCCTTGTATTTGATGCGCTTGTATTTTCCGCAGGCGCACTCGTAGTCACGCACGGGGCCGAAAATCTTTTGGCAGAAAAGACCGCCTGGCTCGGGCTTGAAGGTGCGATAGTTAATCGTCTCGGGATTCTTGACCTCGCCCTTTGACCATTTGCGGATGGTCTCGGGTGAAGCGACGGAGATGGAGACGCAGTCGAACGGGCTCTCTTCGAGGCCCAGTGCGGCGCGGGCGTCGTGGTTGGAGGCGGCGGTATCGGAGGGTTGAATCATGGCGATGGCTCCTGAGTTGTTATTAAAAATGACGGGATGCGGGCGGCGGTTTAGGAACCGTAGCTGAGCGCGTCGCGTTTCTGGAGTTTGATGTCCAGACCGAGGGACTGGATTTCCTTGATGAGCACGTTGAAGGACTCAGGCGTGCCGGCGACGAGGGTGTTGTCACCCTTGACGAGCGACTCGTAGATCTTCGTGCGGCCTTGGACGTCGTCCGATTTGACGGTGAGGAGTTCTTGGAGCGTGTGCGCGGCGCCGTAGGCTTCGAGCGCCCACACTTCCATTTCGCCGAACCGCTGGCCGCCGTATTGGGCTTTGCCGCCCAACGGTTGCTGCGTGACGAGCGAGTAGGGACCGACCGCGCGCGCGTGAATCTTGTGCGACACGAGATGGTTCAGCTTCATCATGTAGATGTAGCCGACAACGACCTCCTGATCGATTTTCTCGCCGGTGCGGCCGTCGTAGAGCGGGCTCTTGCCGGAAGTCGGCAGCTTGGCCTCCTTCAGGTATTCGCGAACGCGCTTCTCGGAAATGCCGTCGAACACGGGCGTCGCGACCTTCAAGCCAAGCTTTTTGCAAGCCCAGCCGAGATGGGTCTCGAGCACCTGTCCGACGTTCATACGCGAAGGCACGCCGAGGGGATTTAGACAGATTTCAACCGGGGTGCCGTCCGGGAGGAACGGCATGTCTTCCTCGGGCACGATCTTGGCGACGACGCCCTTGTTACCGTGACGGCCGGCCATCTTGTCGCCGACTTCGAGCTTCTGCTTGGTGGCAACGTAGACCTTGACCTGCTTGATCGCGCCGTCGCCCGAGCCTTCGCCGGATTCGACGGAGCCAATCTTGCGTTCGCGGTCGGACTCGAGCTCGTCAAACTTTGTCTGATACGAGCCGATGATCTCCATGATCTTGATGCGAACCGGTGAAGGATCGATCTGGACGTGTTTGGAGACGGCCGCGAGACGACGGAGAAGCGTCTTCGTGATCTTGCGGTTGGCTGGAATGATGATTTCGCCGGAGTCGCCATTGATGACGTCGAGCGGAATTTTTTCGCCGAGGAGGATGTTCGACAACGCTTCCGTGAGTCCTTCGCGGAGTTTGTCGATCTGCGTTTTGTATTCCTCCTGGATTTGTTTGCCCTGACGGCGGCGATCGGACGGGGAGAGTTTCTCCTCTTGGTTGTCGATGCGTGAAGAGACCTTCACGTCCATGATGATGCCACCGACGCCGGACGGCACGATGAGCGAGGTGTCCTTAACATCAGCGGCCTTTTCGCCGAAGATGGCGCGGAGGAGTTTTTCCTCGGGCGCGAGTTCGGTTTCGGACTTCGGAGTGATTTTGCCGACGAGGATGTCGCCGGGCTTCACTTCCGCGCCGATGCGAATGACGCCATTGTGATCGAGGTTCTTGAGCGCCTCTTCACCGACGTTCGGGATGTCGCGCGTGATTTCTTCCGGCCCGAGCTTTGTGTCGCGAGCGTTGACCTCGAATTCCTGGATGTGGATCGAGGTGAAGATGTCTTCCTTCAGCACCTTTTCGGAGATGAGGATGGCGTCTTCGAAGTTGTAGCCGTTCCACGGCATGAAGCCGACGAGGACGTTGCGGCCGAGGGCCATTTCGCCTTGGTCCGTCGAAGGACCGTCGGCGATGATCTGGCCGGCTTTGATCTTCTGGCCGAGCGCGACGATGGGCTTCTGGTTGAAACACGTGCCAGCATTCGAGCGCATGAATTTCCGCAGCTCGTAGATGAAGACGTGATTCTTCGGATCGTGCTTCAGGTTGCGCGGGAGCTCGCCGTCCTTGGTGACGACGATGCGTTTCGCGTCGACCGAAGCGACGATGCCCGCCTCATCGGCGACCACGACGATCTTCGAATCGCGAGCGACGCGCTCCTCGATGCCGGTGCCGACGAGCGGCGACTCAGCCTGGAGAAGAGGCACACCCTGGCGTTGCATGTTGGCTCCCATCAGCGCGCGATTCGCATCGTCGTGCTCAAGGAAGGGAATCATGCCGGCCGCGATCGAGATGACCTGCTTCGGCGAAACGTCCATGTAGTGGACTTCGGAAGCGGCGACTTCGAGGAACTCGCCGTCTTGGCGAACGGTGACCTTGCCGATGAAATGACCTTTGTCGTCGATCTCGGAATTAGCCTGAGCGATGACCTTGGCCTCTTCCTGGTCGGCGGTGAGGTAGTCGATCTTGTCGGTCGCACGGCCGTCTTTCACCACGCGGTAAGGCGTTTCGATGAAACCGAATTCGTTGACGCGAGCGTAAGTCGAGAGGGAGTTGATGAGGCCGATGTTCGGACCCTCGGGGGTCTCGATGGGGCAGATACGGCCGTAGTGCGACGGGTGAACGTCGCGCACTTCGAAGCCGGCGCGTTCGCGATTGAGACCGCCCGGCCCGAGCGCGGAGAGGCGGCGCTTGTGCGTGACCTCGGCGAGCGGGTTGATCTGGTCCATGAACTGCGAGAGCTGGCTGCGCGCGAAAAAATCGCGGATGACGGTCGTCAGCGCCTTCGGGTTGATGAGTTTCTGCGGCGTGATCGAGTCGACGCTCTGGTCATACATCGTCATGCGTTCGCGAACGAGACGCTCGGTGCGGCTGAGGCCCACGCGGCATTGGTTGGCGAGCAACTCACCGACCGTGCGGACGCGACGGGAGCCGAGGTGATCGATATCATCGACCACGCCAGAACCCTTCTTCAAACGGACGAGATACTTCGACGCGGCGACGATGTCGGCGCTCTTGAGAATGCGCTGTTCCAACTCAACCTTCA
>JANYBX010000327.1 GCA_025360615.1 Opitutia bacterium | reverse complement strand
CGCGTGGTGCAGATCGAGCCTGGGCCCTGGCCAATTTTGATGGCGTTGGCGCCGGCATCGGCGAGGAAGGCAGTGCCGGCGGCGCTGGTGACGTTGCCGGCGATGATGGTGAGATTCGGGAACGCATCGCGGACGACGCGGACCATCTCGCCGACGCCGGAGGTGTGGCCGTGGGCGGTGGAGACAGCGACCGCGTCGACGTCCTCGTCGACGAGGTGGCCGACGTGGGCGACGATTTTTTCGCGGTCAAGTTTCCCGTCGGGCGTGCGAAGGGGCGAGAGCGCGGCGCCGACGACGAGGCGGAATTGGGAATCGCGGGCGGGTTTGCGGCGGGCCTTGGCCTCGGTGGTGATGCGCTCGACGTCGGAGGCGGTGATAAGGCCGCGGAGGCGGTCGTCGCGATCGACGACGAGCATTTTGTTGATGCCGACATTGGCGGTGAAGAAGCGGTCGGCGGCGGCGATGGGGTCCTTGGCGGCGGCGCTCTCGGGCTCGGTGATGAGCTGGGCGCGGGGCGTCATGACTTCGGAGACGCGTTTGGATTTGTAGCGGTCTTTGACGACGTTGCCCGAGAGGAGGCCGGCGAGGCGGCCGTTGGCGTCGACGACGGGGAAGGTTGAAAAGGCGAAGCGCTTGGCGTCGATCATCGCGAGGAGATCGGCGATGAGCTGGTCGGGCGTGACGGTGATCGGGTCCTGGATGAGGCCGTGGATGTGGCGCTTCACGCGGGCGATTTCCTTCACTTGGTCCTTCGCGGGCATGTTGTAGTGGATGAGGCCGAGGCCGCCGTTGAGGGCCATGGCGATGGCCATGCGCGACTCGGTGACGGTGTCCATGTCCGCCGAGATGATCGGAATGTGGAGGCGGAGGGAGTCGGAGAGCGACGTGGAGGTGTCGGCGTCTTTCGGGAGAATCTCCGAGTGGAGCGTGGCGAGGGAGACGTCGTCGAAGGTGAGCGCGGTGGGGAGATTCGCTCGGAAAAACGCGTCGGCCGGGAGATAAAACTCAGAGTCGGCGAAGGAGGCGGAGGGCGTGGCAACCGTGGTCATAGATTGCCATGAACGGAGTAAGGCTGGCACGGCGGAGGGCAAGCGGAGATTTTTGCGGAGGTGGGTCACAGAAGACACGGAGCTCGGACACAGAGGGCACGGAGGACATGCAGAAATTTTGAGGCGAGCCGATCAGTGGGGAGTGGGGTGCTGGCGAAGAAGGGAGGATCGTTTCGATCCGTGTTTATCCGTGTCATCCGCAGGAAAATTCAGTTTGGATCGGGGCGGACTATTTTTGCATGAAGTATCGTTTTCAATTTCGCCGGTATCGGCTGCCGTTTCGCGCGGCGGTGCGGACGGCGCATGGCGTGTGGGCGGAGCGCGAGGGCGTGATGGTGCGGTTGGAGGATGAAAAGGGAGCGACGGGATTGGGGGAGGCGGCGGTGATGCCGTGGTTTGGGACCGAAACGGCAGACGCGGCGGAGGCAGCGTGCCGGGAGATCGGAGAGTGGGTCGATGAGGCACGGCTGGAAAGCGTGCCGGTGGGGCTGAGGTGCTTGCGGAACGCGATCGGGGCGGCGCGGGGGGAGTTTCATTTACGGGAGGAAACGAAGGGAACGGAGCAAGGTGGGACGGGGGTGAAAGCGAAAAATTTATTTCTGGGAGTGGCGGCGTTGTTGCCGGCGGGGCGGGGCGTGCTGGAGGCGATTGGGCCGAAGGCGGAGGCGGGGTTTCGCGTTTTTAAATGGAAGGTGGGTGTGGGCGACGTGGCGGATGAATTGAGTATGCTGGATGATGTGTGCGCGGCGCTGCCGAGCGGAGCGCAGTTGCGACTCGATGCGAATGGGGCGTGGGATCGGCGCAAAGCGGAGCGGTGGATGGAGCGGTGCGCGGAGCGGCCGGTGGAGTTTGTCGAGCAGCCGGTGGCGGCGGATGCGCGGGGAGCGGTGGATCTGCTGCTGGGGCTCGCGGGAGATTTTCCGACGCCGATCGCGCTCGATGAATCGCTGGT
This sequence comes from Opitutia bacterium, assembly GCA_025360615.1. Taxonomy (GTDB): domain Bacteria; phylum Verrucomicrobiota; class Verrucomicrobiia; order Opitutales; family Opitutaceae; genus Tous-C4FEB. The sequence continues at coordinate 11,347 of JANYBX010000327.1, read as the reverse complement.
GAGCGACGGCGACGCAGAGCGGTGGATCGGGGCGGGGTGGCCGGGAATTTACGTGGTGAAGCCAAGTTTGTTTGGCGATGTCACGGGCGTCTTGGAAAAACTGAGGAAGGCGAAGGCGCAGGTGGTTTTTTCTTCGGCGCTCGAGACGGCGGTGGGCGCGCGGGCGGCGTTGCGGTTGGCGTTTGGATGGGGCGGAGAGGCGCGGGCGCTGGGCTTCGGCGTGTGGCCGCTGTTTGCGGACGCGCGGTTTGATGGGCCGTATGTGGCGCCGTTTTTGCGGATCGAAGACGTGGAGCGGATCGACGTGGAGGCCGTATGGAACGCGCTCAGTTGATCGCGCTCGTGCGCGCGACAGGGTGCGCGGTGGAACGCGACGGAGGTTTTTTTCTGGGCGATGCGGGGGCGGCGCTGACGCGAACTTCCAACCTCGAAGTGCCGGAAGCGGAGGTCCTGAATCCAACTTTTAACGCTCAACGTTTAACGCTTAACGCTCAAGTTGCGGAGGGGTGGCTGGCGATTGCGACGGGAGGGACGAGTGGTGGCGGGCGGTTTGCGCGGCACGACGAACGGACGCTGACGGCGGCGGTGCTGGGGTTTTGCGCGCACTTTGAAATCGAGCAGGTGAACGCGGTCGACGTGTTGCCAGCGTATCACGTAAGCGGATTGATGGCGCGGGTGCGTTGTGCGGAGACGGATGGCGAACACGTGGCGTGGGATTGGAAGCGACTGGAGGCGGGGGAGCGGCCGCAGGTCGCGCGCGCGAAGAAATGGATGATTTCCCTCGTGCCGACACAGCTGCAGCGGTTGCTGATGTCGAGCGAGGCGGTGGCGTGGCTGCGAGGGTTTGAGATTATTTTTATCGGGGGCGGACCGGTCTGGCCGGAGCTTGCAGAGGCGGCAGCGCGGGCGGGCTTGCGCGTGGCGCTGAGCTACGGAATGACCGAAACGGCGGCGATGGTGGCGGCGCTGCGGCCGGAGGAGTTTCTGGCGGGCGAGCGGAACTGCGGCGCGGTGTTGCCGCATGCGCGCGTGGCGGTGGATGAGAACGGCGTGGTGAGGACCGCGGGGGAATCGGTGTTTCGCGGCTATTGGCCGGAGACGCGGGAGTCGCGGGAATTCGTGACGGAGGATCTTGGGCGCTTCGACGAGCGCGGGCATTTGCACATCCTGGGGCGGCGCGATGCGGTGATCATCACGGGAGGGGAAAAAGTGCAGCCGGAGGAGGTGGAGGCGGGGCTGCGCGCGAGCGGAGAATTTTCCGATGTGGCGGTCGTCGGCGTGCCGGATGCGGAGTGGGGGGAGGCGGTGGTGGCGTGTTATGCGGCGGACGAACGGGCGCCGAATTTTGAGCGAGCGGTGGCGGGGTTGGCGGGCTTTCAGCGGCCGAAGCGATTTGTCGCGGTCGCGGACTGGCCGCGGAATGAGCAGGGGAAAATCAGTCGGGCGGCGTTGCGCGCGTTGGCGGGTGGGATGGGTTCGAAGTAGGGTGGGTTATCCCTAACCCGCCGCTGCGGCTCAGCGTATCAGATTTGCCGAGCGCAACCGGCGCGTTAGGGATAACGCGCCCTACCTCGGAAAGCTGTCGGGTTGGCGAAGGGCCGACGAACGCTACGCGGCGAAACGGCGGATGAGCCCGACGACGACGCCTTGCGATTCGAGGCCGCGGGTGGGCACGATGTCCGCGTAGCGTTTGTTTTCGGCGCGAAGGAGGAGGCGACCGCGCTCGCGGATGAGGCGCTTGAGGGTCGTGTCGGTTTCATCGACGAGGGCGGCGATGATGTCGCCAGGTTTGGCCTCGCGGCGCTCGAGGGCGACGAGGTCGCCGTCGAGGATGTGGGCGCCGGTCATCGAATCGCCGCGCACGCGGAGAAACCAAAAATAATTCGGGCGCGCGCGGCGGACACCGAAGAGCGTGGGGTCGACGGTGATGGTTTCGTCGGGCGTTTGCTCCTGCATGGCGGGAAGGCCGGCGGGGATGGAGCCGTAGATGGGGGCTTCGAAGAGGTGGGTTTGCACGCCGGCGGCCTTGAGGCCCCATTTGCCGTCGGCGAGTTTCTCGAGCTGGCCTTTTTTCGCGAGGGCGCGGAGGTGGCCCATCACGGTGGCCTGGCTGGCGTCGAGCTGGCGGCCGATCTCGCGGGTGGAGGGCGGCACGGCGTGGTCGCGCTGATGCTGTTTAACGAAATCGAGAATCTGATCCTGGCGTTCGGTGAGCATGTGGCGTTCGGTTGAGTGCCACTCAACTGAGTGGTATCGCTCGCGAAATCAAGTGCGCGGTGAGCGCGGCGAGACACAGCGACGAGGGCGTCGTGATCGGGGGCCGGTCGGAGACCGGCCCTACTGTTGGGCTGGCGTAAACGGCGACGAGGGCGTCGCCGCTCGAGACGGGCGATTTTCGGAGCGCGCGCAAGCGCGCTGGCCTACGGCGGAGTTCGGAATCGCGGCGTGAAGCCGCTCCTACAATGTGGGCGAACCGCGGGAGTTCAACCGGCCTTCACCCACTCCGCGAGCGCGGGGGGGAGCGCGAGGCGGTCGCGGGTTTGGGAGGAAATGCAGACGTGCTCGGTGCGGATGCGGCCGGCGACTTTTTCGGGGGGGCCGAGTTTTGAGAGCGTGCTGTCGAGGGCGAAGGTGTTTTCCGAGAGCGCGGTGGGGGTGACGGTGACGCGGATTTTTTCGCCGCAGGCGAGCGGGCGGAGGTAGTCGGCCGTGCTGCGGGAAATCGGAATGATGAGGCCGTGGTCGGCGAAGAAGCGGGCGATGTCGATGCCGGCGGCGGCGAGGGCCTCCTCGTAGGCTTCGTGGGCGATGGAGAGGTAGTTGGCGAAAAAAACCACGCCGGCGGCGTCGGTGTCGGCGAAGTGAATCGTTCGCGGGTAGGAGAACGGCATAGGGTGGATTTTCGATTTGGGATTTGAGATTTTCGATTTAATTCTGAGGGCATGACTAAAAATGAGATCGCCGACGTGCTGGGAGAAATTGGGGTGTTGATGGAGTTGAAAGGGGAGAATCCGTTCAAGGTGCGCGCCTATCAAAACGGGGCGCGCGTGCTGGAAGCCATCGAGGAGGCGGAGCTCGCCCGGCTCATTGCGGATGATGAATTGAAAAGCGTGAAGGGCATCGGCGAGGCGCTGGTGCAGAAGATCACGGAGCTGCACGAGACGGGGCGGCTGGAGTTTTTCGAAAAATTAAAGGCGTCGATTGCGCCGGGGCTGGTGGAATTGCTGGAAATCCCGGGCCTCGGGCCGAAGAAGATCAAGGCGCTCCATGAGAAGCTGGGCGTGGCGAGCATCGCGATGCTCGTGGCGGCGTGCACGGAGGGGCGCGTGGCGGAGCTGGCGGGTTTCGGGGAGAAGACGCAGGCGAAAATTTTGGAGGGGATCAAAAACCGCGAGGCTTACGGGCGGCGTCATTTGTGGTGGGACGCGCAGGAGATCGTCGAGCCGATCGTGGCGGGGCTGCGGGCGTTGCCGCAGGTGGAGCGGGCGGAGGCGGCGGGGAGTTTGCGGCGCGGACTGGAGACGGTGGGGGATTTGGATTTTATCGTGGCGGCGAAGGAAGTCGCGCCGGTGGTGGCGTGGTTCATCGCGCAGCCGGGCGTGAAAGAGGTGACGGCGCAGGGGGAGACGAAGGCGAGCGTGCGCTTCGAGAGCGGCTTGCAGGCGGACTTGCGGATCGTGCCGGCGGCGCAGTTCGCGTTTGCGTTGCACCACTTCACGGGGTCGAAGGATCACAATGTGCAGATGCGGCAGCGGGCGCTGGAGCGCGGGCTGAGCATGAGCGAGTGGGGGCTGGTGCCGGCGGCGGGCGAAGGCACGGCGAAGGAGAAGGCGGAAAAAGGTGAAGGTGAAAAAGTGGAAAACGAGAGCGGGCTATTCGCGGCGCTCGGGCTGCGGTTTATTCCGCCGGAGTTGCGCGAAGGCCTGGGAGAGATCGAGGCCGCGGAGAAAGGAGAGTTGCCCCGGCTCGTGGAGGCGGGGGATTTGCGGGGGGCGTTTCACAACCACACGACGGAGTCGGACGGGCGAAACACGCTGGTGGAAATGACGGCGGCGGCGGCGGCGCTCGGCTGGGAATATCTCGGCATCGCGGATCACTCGAAGGCGAGCGTGCAGGCGCGGGGACTGACGGAGGAGCGGTTGCGCGCGCAGATCGCGGAGATTCACGCGTTGAACAAATCGGGACGGTTTACGACGCACGTGTTTACCGGGACGGAGTGCGATATTTTGCCGGATGGGCGGCTGGACTTCGATGACGCGCTGCTGGCGGAACTCGATTACACGGTGGTGTCGGTGCACAACGCGTTTTCGCAGGACGAGGCGACGATGACGGCGCGGATCATCCGGGCGATCGAGCATCCGAGTGCGACGATGCTGGGGCACTTGACGGGGCGGCTGCTGCTGCGGCGCGAGGCTTACCAGGTGAACGTCGGGAAGATCGTCGACGCGGCGATCGCGAATCGCGTGGTGATCGAATTGAACGCGAGCCCGTGGCGGCTCGATTTGGACTGGCGGCACTGGCGGGTGGCGGTGGAGCGCGGGTTGGTGTGCGCGATCAATCCCGACGCGCACGAGACGGAGGGGCTGACGCATGTGCGGGCGGGCGTGAACGCGGCGCGCAAGGGCTGGCTGACGAGGGAGCACGTCTTGAATACGCGGTCGCGGGCCGAGGTGGAGGCGTGGTTCAAGGGGCGCGGGCGGTGAGGTCGAAGGGAACCTTGCGAGCGAGCGAAGGGGCCGCATAACCGAAAGCCATGGTGACCCATCGCGCGCGCGGACTCGTGAATTTGCACGCGGTGCTGACGACGCTGGCGGTGGGGATTTTCTTCTGGGTTTACGCGGCCATCATCTATCGCGTGCCACAGGTGCGGCTGAGTCGGGAGGTGAATCTGCTACCGTATTTTTTGTGCATGATCGGCGGCATGCTGCTCTCGACGCGGGAACTCGCGCGGCAGGCGTCGCGGTTTCACCTGCTCGAACTGGGTGGCGCGGCGCAACTGGCGGCGCGGCAGGTGGGGCTGATGGCGCTGCTGACCTTCACGATGATGTTCGCCACGGTGGACCACCATATCAGCCGGCTTTTTCTCGGGAGTTTTTTGATGTGGTGCTGGTTTGGACTCACGGCGCTCAACACCCACGGGCCGCGCGCGCTGGCCCGGCTGGTGTTTCAGCGCGGGCATCGGTTGCCGACGGTTTTCATTGGGCGGCTCGCGGCGCTGGCGCGGCTCAACGACTGGATCGCGCACAAGGAGCCGCTCGGGATTCATCCGGTGGGCTTGCTTACGGATGACGCGCCGCCGACGGACGCGTTGACGTTGCCCGCGCCACTGCTCGGGCGGGTCGGCGATTTGGCGCGCGTGCTCGCGGAGGGCAAGGTGGGGCAGGTGGTATTGCTGGAACTGCCGGCTTCGGATGAGGAGGCGCGGACGATCATCGAGATTTGTCACGAGCAGGGTTGCCGGTTGCTCATCCACAACGATCTCGCGGAGCGCTACACGCAGCCGCTCGTGCCGACGATGGAGGAGGGGCGGCATTTTTATACGCTGCAGGAGGAGCCGCTGGAGGATCCGTTGAACCGGCTCGTGAAGCGGGCGTGCGACGTGGCGATCGCGCTGCCGGTGGTGGCGGTGATTTTGCCGCCGCTGTGCGCGTGGGTGGCGTGGCAGCAGACGCGGCAGGCGCCTGGGCCGCTGTTTCATGCGCGCGAGCGGCGCGGGATGCAGGGGCGGATTTTTCGGATGCTGAAATTTCGCTCGATGCACGTGGTGGCGGCGGAGGCGGGCGACGCGGGAGGCGAAGGCAACGCGCACGCGGAGGCGCGGCAGGCGCGGGCGAACGATGCGCGAATTTTTCCGTTCGGGCGTTTTTTGCGCCGGCGCAGCCTCGATGAGTTTCCGCAATTTTGGAACGTGCTGCGCGGCGAGATGAGCATCGTGGGGCCCCGGCCGTATATGCCGCAGCTCGATGAGGAGTTTCGCCGGCACGCGCGCGGCTATCGCACGCGGCATCTGGTGAAGCCGGGCATCACGGGACTCGCGCAGAGCCTGGGCTATCGCGGGGAAATCTTAGAGCAGGAGATGCTGCGACGGCGCGTGCACTGGGACGTGCACTACATCACGCACTGGTCGGTATGGCTGGATTTGCAGATCACGGCACGCACGCTGTGGCAGGTGTTTCGTCCGCCGGCGACGGCGTATTGAAGGGAGCGAAGGCGGGCGGTCCGCTGGCGTGGGCGGAGGGAGCGCGCGGCCTGCAAAATGATTTTCTGCTAATACCGCTTCACGTAGTCGATGCCATTGGCGTCGGTGAAGGTGAGCGCGGTGGGGGTGACTTTGGTCAGGCGCAGGCGGGAGGAGCGGTCGATGACGTCGTCCACGCGATAGACACTGCCGTTCATGAAGAGTTTACTTTCGTTGCCGGAGTTGCGGACGGCGGTGACCTTCCAGCTGTCCACGAGGGCCTGGAGACGTTCGTCGAATTTGTCGGAGGCGGATTCAGGCGGGCGCGTGGGAGCGGGAAGGGCGGGAGCGAGGGTGATCGCGATGGGGGCAGGGGGCTCCCGCGCGGGCGTGGACGCGGGCGGTGGTGTGGCCGGTGGCGGGGTCGCGGTCAGTGCGGGCGCTACGACGCTCGGGGTGGGAGACGGTTTGGTCTGCACCGGGAGGACAATAAGAGGGGAATTCGCAGCGGCCGGTTCGTTCGTGGGCTTTGGCGTGGCCTTGACGACAACGACGGCGGATTTGGGCGGCGGCTCCCGGTTGATCAGCAACACCGCGCCGACGACGGCCACGACGAAGAGCGACACTCCGGCGGCGCCGATCAGCACCATCGTCTGCGTGGACATGCCGCGCCCGCGCCGGCCGGGTCGGCCGCCACCGCCGGGAATCGGCGGGAGGCTTTCGAGATGACGATCCCGCTGGGCTTTTTTGAGGGCTTCGTTGATCAGGCTCATCGTCGGGGAAAACGGCGCGGTGAATTCACTCGGTCAGGGTTTCCATGTCGCGAATGGAGCGCCGCGCGTGCCAGAAGTTCACCTCGTCGGATTCGTCGATAAAGGCCGCGAGCATGGCTTTGTCGCAGAGACTGTTCACGACGCGGGGAATGCCTTTGCTGGCCTTGTGGATCGCGCGGAGGGCCCAGGGCGTGAAGGTGGGGCGACCGCTGCCGCCGGCGAGCGTGAGGCGGTGTTGGATGTAGTGCCGCATGTCGGCCATCGAAAGTGGGTGCAACTCGTAGTGCACGAGGATGCGCTGGCGGAGCTGGCGGAGTTCGTCGCGCGCGAGGATTTCCTTCAGCTCGGGCTGGCCCATGAGGACGATCTGGAGGAGTTTTTGGCGGTCGGTTTCCAAATTGGAAAGCAGGCGAACTTGCTCGAGCACCTCGAAGGAAAGATTCTGCGCCTCGTCGATGATGAGCACGATATCGCGGCCCTTGGCGATGCGCTCGAGCAGCACGCGGTTGATCTGTGCGACGAGGTCGGACTGGCTACGGGCGAGTTTCGTTTCGCCCAGCTCGGTGAGGATGGCCTTGAGCATCTGCGTCTCGGTGATGCGCGGATTGAGGATCAGCGCGGTATCGAAGCGCGCGGGGTCGAGCTCGTTGAGGAACCGGCGGCACAGGGTGGTTTTGCCGCAGCCGACCTCGCCGATGAGGGCGATAAAGCCCTTTCGCTCCTGCACGCCGAACTTCAAATGCTGGAGCGCCTCCTGATGCGTGGGGCTCAAATACAGGAAGCGTGGGTCGGGGGTGATGTTGAAAGGCATCTCCTTGAACCCGTAGTAGCTCTGATACATCGCTTCCGAGCTAGTGGTCTCGGGGGAAAAAGCACGCCCAAATCGCGCGATTGTCGCGGTTCACGTGCTTTGAAATGTCCTTTACTCGCCGGTTTTGCCCCGCGTTTTATGGCGGCTCTCCCGCGTGAACCTGCGTCGTCTCATCCTCAGCCTGTATCTGCTTTTTATTCTCGGGCTGGGCGTGGCGGCCGGCGTGTATTTTTTGGAAGCGCGGGCGGAATACGACCGGCTCCGCCGCATCGAGGCCGACAACCAGCGCCGGGTGGAGGAGGCGAAGGCGAAGTTGAAACTGCAGGAGAAAATCCTCGGGCGCATGAAAAACGATCCCGCCTACGTCGAGGAAGTCATCCGCCGCAAACTCGGCTACGCGAAGCCCGACGAATTCATCTTCCGCTTCGAGAACTGAACCGTTTTAGTCGCTGCCTGAATTTTCCCATGTCGTCTTCCCTTCCGCTCATCGAGCAATTTCAACGCGCCGGCCAGGCGCAAGTTTTCGCTTTTTTCGACCAGCTCACGCCGGCGGAGCAGGCGCGGTTGCTCGCCGAGGCCGGGGAAATCGATCTGGCGGAAGTTGACCGGCTCAACCGCACGCTCGTCGCGAAAAACGCCGGCGCCGTGGGCGTGAATCTCGACGGGCTCGCGCCCGCGCCCTACGAGTTGCTCCCGGCCAACGGCGGCGATGCGGCCGCGTGGGCGCGCGCCAAAACCGCCGGCGAAGACGCGCTGCGCGCCGGTCGCGTGGCGGCCTTCACCGTCGCGGGTGGGCAGGGGACGCGCCTCGGCTACGACGGCCCGAAGGGCACGTTCCGCGTCACGCCGGTGAAACAGAAATCACTCTTCCAAGTCTTTGCCGAAAAAATCCTCGCCGCGGGCACGCGCTACGGGAAACCACTGCACTGGTTCATCATGACGAGCCACCAGAACCACGCGGCGACCGAGACGTTTTTCACGGAGAACAACTTTCTCGGGCTGGATCGCGCGCGCGTGCATTTTTTCCGCCAGGGCCGGATGCCCGCGGTCAGCTTCGAGGGAAAAATTCTCCTTGAGACCAAGGGCTCGCTCGCGCTCTCGCCGGACGGACACGGCGGCTCGCTCCGCGCGCTCGCCCGCAGCGGCGCGCTCGACCTCATGCAACGCGAGGGCATCGACACGCTCAGCTATTTCCAAGTGGACAACCCGCTCGTGCGCGCGATCGATCCCGCCTTCATCGGGTGGCATCTGCTGCATCGCTCCGAGATGACGAGCAAGATGGTGCCCAAGGCCTACGCCGAGGAAAAGGTCGGGCATTTTTGCGTGCAGGCCGGCAAGCTCATCGTCGTCGAGTATTCCGATTTGCCTATGGCGATCCAGCGCGAGGTGGATGCTGCAGGGAAACTCCGCTACCTCGCCGGCAGCGTCGCGATCCACATGCTCGACCGCGATTTCATCCGCCGCGTCGCCGCGGGCGGCGAAGGCGTGGAGCTGCCATTTCACCGCGCCGACAAAAAAATCCCGACGATCGACGCGTCCGGAAATCCCGTGAAACCGGAGAAAGCCAACGGCGTGAAGTTCGAGATGTTCGTCTTCGACGCGCTGCCGTTCGCGAAGAACCCGCTCGTGATTGAAGCACGCCGCGCGGACGATTTCTCCCCCGTGAAAAACGCCGACGGCCTCGACTCGCCCAAGACCTGCCGTGAGGATCAGCTCCGGCAGTTCGCCCGCTGGCTCAACGCCAACGGCGCCCCGCTCGCCACCGATGCGACCGGTCTGCCCGCGATCAATTTCGAGGTCTCGCCACTCTTCGGCTACGACGAGGATTCGTTTGCCTCGAGCTGGTCCGCGCTGACCGCCAAGCCGTCGCTCACGGATGGCCTCTATCTTACCTGAATCCTGATTTTCCCTCTCAAAATATTTCCACGATGACCACCCTTCAACGCATCCAGGCCGCCGCCACCGCCGGCCAGCTCATGCCCGGCTCCGCCGAAAATCTCGCGGCGTTTCTCGGGGCCCGTCTTCCCGCCTGGGCCCAGGCCAGCATCGAGGAACTCGTCGCGAAATCGGCATGGTCCGAACTCAACGACCGGTTTTATCGCTACCTCGAATTCGGCACCGGCGGCATGAGGGGCCGCACGATCGGCACGCTGCCGGCCGCGGCGGAAACCGGCACGCTCAGCGCGACCGGTTCGCCCGAGCACGCCGCCATCGGCGCGAACCTGCTCAACGACTTCACGCTCGCGCGCGCGACCATCGGACTTTTTCGCTACACGCAAAAATACCTGCGTGCACAGGGCAGCACCGCGAAACCGCGCTTCGTGATCGCGCACGACGTGCGGCATTTCTCGCGGCATTTCTGCGAACTCGCCGCCTCGACTTGGACGAAGCTCGGCGGCGAAGCGTTCATCTTCGACGGCCCGCGGCCGACCCCGCAGCTCAGCTTCAGCGTGCGCTGGCTGAAGGCGCACGCCGGCGTCGTCATCACCGCGAGCCACAATCCGCCCCACGACAACGGATTCAAAGCCTACTTCGACGACGGCGGGCAAGTCGTCCCGCCGCACGACAAAGGCATCGTGGCCGAGGTCAACGCCGTGCCCCTCGCCGAACTCGCGGACTTCCTCACGCCCAGTCTCGCGGGCGTGACCACGCTCGGGCGCGACGCGGACGACGCTTATCTGACCGTCGCCAGCCAGGCGGCGATCGACCACGCGGTGTTGAAAAAAACGAAATTGAAAATCGCGTTCACGAACATCCACGCGACCGGCTCGGTTCATTCGATTCCGCTGCTGATTCACGCCGGCTGCGAGGTGCATCCGGTGAAGGAGCAGCTCAATTTCGACGCGCGTTTCCCGACGGTGAAATCGCCGAACCCGGAGAATGCCGATGCCCTCGCCCTCGCCGTCGCCCTCGCCGAACGGGATGGCTGCGACCTCGTGCTCGCGACCGATCCCGATTGCGACCGGATGGGCTGCGCTGTCCGCAATCGCGCGGGGAAAATGGAGCTCCTTTCGGGCAACCAGATCGGCGCGCTGCTCACCGACTACCGCCTGATGAAATACAAGGAGCTCGGCTGGATTCCGCGCGAAGGCTCCCCGCACGCGGCAATCATCAAGACCTTCGTCACGACCCAGCTTCAAGACGCCATCGGCCATGCGCACGGCGTGAAAGTCATCAACACGCTCACCGGCTTCAAGTGGATCGCCGCCAAGATGCGCGTCTATGAAAACCAGCTCTGCGCCACGATGGGCCCCGGCTTCAACTACGACGCCACGCCCTTCGCCCAGCGTGCGCAGTTGCTCATGAAGCACGGCACGTTCTACGCATTTGGCTGCGAGGAAAGCTACGGCTACCTTCCGAACGACTACGTGCGCGACAAGGATGGCAACGCCGCCTGCCTCATGTTCGCGGAAGTCTGCGCGTGGGTGAAGAGCCGCGGGCTGACCGTGCCGGAGTATCTCGATGAGATTTTCCTGCGCTGCGGCTTCTACCTCGAAGGCGTGATCAACCTCTACTACGAAGGCGCGAGCGGCAACGCGAAGATCAAGCGCATCCTCGACACCTATCGCGCGAGCCCGCCGACGG
>JANYBX010000257.1 GCA_025360615.1 Opitutia bacterium | reverse complement strand
CGCCGGGTGCGGCAGCGAGCAACGCCTCAAGCTGGGTGATGTTGAGATCATAGCTCGCGGTCACGCGCTCGAGGCCGTGGCGCTCAAGAAAATGAGCGGCGGTAAGGGGATTCGCGACGTTCAGGGAGAAGTCGCCGCGCTTCCGATCCGCGGCGAAGTAGGCGAGGTGATCGTAGTTGCGAACGAGATAGCCGTCGGCTTCGGAGGAGCGGACTTGTTTCAGAATCCATTCCTCACCGGGTTTGAAAATGCGCGGCGGGGCGACCCAGATGGTGCTGGGATGAGAGAGTGGAGAGTTGAGAGCGGAGAGGGGAGAGCTTTGCCAGAGACGGAAACGTTGGACGGCGTCGCGGTAGTGCTTCGGGTTTTCAAACTCGCAGTAGACGGTGGCGATGCCGGGACAGGTGAGCGTGGCGTCGAGTTGTTCGAGGCTGCGGACGACGACGATGAGTTCGGGGGGCGCTGAAGAAGTTGAGGGTTGAGGGCTGAGAGTTGAGAGAGGGGAAGAGGAAGCGCAGAGGTTCCAGCGCGTCGGCTGGGCGGCGAGTTGCTCGAGGGCGGCGGCGGTTTCGCGGCGGAGACGGTTGAGTTCGCTGATGGGCAGGATGACGTCGCCTTCGAGGAGATTTTTTAGTTCGCTGAGCGCGAAGGGCGTGCCGCCGAGGCGGCCGAGCTGGTCGCGGAGGCGCTCGGTGGCGAGGGGTTGGTTTTCGGCGGTGGCGAGCGGAAGAGCCGAGGTGGCTTGCGCGACGTGGCCGTGGGCATCGCGGGCGATGAGAGTGAGCGGAGCGCCGGCGTGGCCGTGGACTTCGAGGGTGATGGGGCGTTGGAAACGGATTTTGTCGCCGGCGAACGTGGCGCGCAGCTCGCGGTCGAGGGCGGGGTCGTTGGTTTTCCAGACGAGCTGGCCGGCGCGGACGCGACGCCAGTCGATATCGCCATGGCCGAAGCGGAGCGTGGTTTCGCCAGGGGAATCGCGGGCGGGTTCGACTTGGTAAACGCGGCCGCCTTCCTCGCGCTCCGCGGGATTGCCCGCGTCGAAGACGAGGCCGTCGCCCGGTTTCAGCGGGGCGGAGAGCGCGAGCGAGATGGACTCGCCGGCGACGCGGGTGATTTTTCCGAGGAAGACGCCGCGCTTCGTGCCGAAGCGGCCGTGGGCGAGTTCCTGATTATTGATGCCGCGGAACCAGCCGGTGGATTGGCCGCGGGAAAAGGCCATCTGGATTTCGTAGTGGGCGGTGGAGGCGGCCGGGGCCGCAGCGCTCGGAGACGCGCCCATCGCTTTGTCCAGCGCTTGCCGATACACGCGCGTGATGCTCGCGACGTATTCGGGAGATTTGAGGCGGCCCTCGATTTTCAGCGAGGCGACGCCGACGCGCACGAGTTCGGGGAGCACATCGAGGCCGGCGAGATCCTGCAGGCTGAGCAGATAGCGGCGGTCGCCGAGATCAACTTTCTCGCCGTCGGAAATGAGATCGTAAGGGAGGCGGCAGGCTTGCGCGCACTCACCGCGATTCGCGGAACGGCCGCCGAGCGATTCGCTGGTGAGGCACTGGCCGGAGTAGGCGACGCAGAGGGCGCCGTGGACGAAGACTTCGAGGGGAAGGGCAACCGCGGCGGATTTCTGCGCGGCTTGGATTTTTTCGATTTCGGCGATGGAATTTTCGCGGGCGAGGACGACGAGGTTCGCTCCGAGGTCGCGGGCGAAATCCACGCCGGCGGCGCTCGTCACGGTCATCTGCGTGGAGGTGTGAATCGGGAAATCCGGCGAGAGCGCGCGGATGAGGCGGCAGATGCCGACGTCCTGCACGATGGCGGCGTCCACGCCGCTGGCGATGATGGTGCGGAGATATTCCTCGGCGTCGGCGAGTTCGTTGGTGAAGACGAGGGTGTTAAATGTCACGTAGCCACGCACACCGCGCCGATGGAGAAACGTCATGAGCGCGGGCAGGTCGGCCTGCGTAAAGTTTTTCGCGCGCATGCGGGCGTTGAAGCGCTCGAGGCCGAAGTAGATGGCGTCGGCGCCGTTCTCGACGGCGGTGCGGGCGCATTCCCAGTCGCCGGCGGGCGCGAGGAGTTCGGGACGCGGGAGCGCACGGAGCGGTTCGGTGGCAGCTCGGGCGGCTGCGAGAGGCGTGGCGTCGACGGACATCACCTCCATGGGTATGCGCGGGGCGAGGGGTCGCAACCGGATTCACGGCGACGGATCGCGACCGGCCGTGCAATAAACAGGGAACTTCTCCGGGCGGAGGCGTCTATGTGGTTAAGATGAAAACAATGAAAACCTGCTCCGTTTCCCGTATCGTTCTTTGGTTGGCCCTGATCGGTTCACCCGCGCTTTTTGCCTTGGAAAAGACGAAGGCCGATCCGTATGCGGAAGCGGTGGCGAGCTACATCGACGGGGCAACCGTGCAATTGCGGGCGATTCGAGAAGCGGTGGATGCGATCACCGAAAAATCCACGGATGAGGTGAAGGGGAAATACGCGGACACCTACAAGCGACTCGACCAGTGCGATGCACGCGTGCGCGGGCTAAAGACCGCGTCGCCGAGTGAGTTCGATCCGCAAAAGGCGGAGTTCGAGCGAGCGCGCGGCGAGATGGTGAAGGCGCTGGAGGCGGCGCAGCGCGCGATTTGATCGGGCGCGTTTCGCCCCCCGTTCTCTTTTTAGACCGGGGCTTCCGCCGCCGCAGACAGTTCGGGCCCGGTGGTTTTGGGCGCGGACTTGGCCACGTGGGGTGCGACGGCGCGGAGGCGCGCGGCGAGGATCACCGTGAGGGCGAAGAAGCCGACGGAAACATATCCAAGCGTGGGATAGCCGAGGAGGTGCCCGTCGGGGGCGAGCGTGACGACGACTCCCGCGAGCATGTTGGCCACGCCGCTCGCGGCCTGTTGAAGGGCGGAGTTCACGCTCATGAAACCGCCGCGATAACGGGCCTCGACGGAGTTGCTGATCATCGCCATCGCGGGGGCGAAACGCCCCGACATCGTCATCATGAAAAGCGCCATGACGGTGCAGGCGACGATGAGTGAAGACGGGCCGAGGTGGGTGAGCACGACGACGACGATCATGCCGAAAACGGTGAGGATGGTGAGCAGGCGAAGCCGGTCCATCCGGTCGCTGAGCCGGCCGATGAGCGGCATGGAGATGAAGGTGGCGACCCCTCCGACGGCGTAGATTTTTGGCAAGTCGGATTCGGCGAGGCCGAGATTGGCGCTGAGCGAGGGGGCGAGAAAAGGAATCACGCAGCCGCCGGCCATGATGAGCACGGCGCTGAGGGCAAAGGCGCGCAAGTGGATGCCGTGCGTGACGATCTCGCGCATCTGTCGGAGGGGATGGTGGCTCTGCAACGCCGTGCGCAAGTGCGGCAGAGCGAATGAGGCGATCAACAGGTTAACCCCGGCACAGGCCGCGAGCATGAAGAACGGCGCGTGCCAGCCGAATTTCCCGGCGAGCAGCAGGCCGGCGGGAATTCCGAGCACGGAGGCGACGGGAAACGCGGCCATCACGGTCGACATGGCGCGGCCGCGCCGGGCGGGCGGAATGATGTCGCCCACCATCGCCGTCACCATCGAGCCGGAGAGCCCGCCGAAGGCGCCAGCGGCCAGACGCGCGGCGAGCAGCGCGTGGTGGTTGGGCGCGAATCCGCAGGCGAGCGTCGCGAGGCCGAAGCCGGCGTAGAGGATGAGCAGGGCGCGCTTGCGGTCGAAACGGTCGAGCACGAAACCGCCGGCGAATCCGCTGACCGCCGCCGCGAGCCCGTAGGAGGCGACCAGATGGGTGAACTGCGCCGGGCTGATTTGAAACACCCGCATGAGTTGCCCGCCCAGCGGCATCATGATCATGAAATCCAAAATGTGCGTGAACTGCACGGCCGCGAGGGCGAGAAGCGTGATGCGTTCGCGGCGCTTAGTCTGTTCGTGATGGTGGACGTGGGCGGACATGAAACGCGCAGTGTTGGGCGTTTTGTTTACAGCGCAACTTCACGACCGGCATGCTCGCCGAACTGCTCGCGCAACAACGCGAGAAATTGCTCGGAACCGCGGCTTTGGTAGCGCTGGAGATGCCGCGCGATCACGAGTTCGCGCTGGGGCGAGCCATCCTCAATTTCGAGGTAGACGAGGGTCTTTTTATCCTCGGGAGCCCGCACGCCTCGCGGTAAAATCGAGACGCCGAGGCCGAGCGCGACCAAGGCTTTGACGGTGGAGATTTGGGCGCAGCGAAACCCGATGCGCGGGGTGAGGCGCATGTCGCCGAAGTAGGCCTGCACTTTTTCGGTGAGGGAGCTGGAGTTGCCGAGCATCACGAAAGTCTCCTCGGCGATCTCGGCCACATTGATGCGGGGGCTGGCGGCCAAGGCGTGGTTTTTGCCCACGGCGAGCAGGAGTGGCTCGGTGAGCAACGGCTCCACGGAGAGCCGGGGATCCTTCACCGGCTGGGAGACGATGGCGAGGTCGAGCTCCCCCTCGAGCACGCCGCGCAGCAGTTCGCTGCGGAAATCTTCGCGCACATAGATTTCGAGATTGGGATGACGCTCGCGACAGGTGGCGATGAGCGAGGGAAGCGCATAGGGAGCAAATGTTTGGATCGCGCCCACCGTGATCCGCCGACCAAGAGCCGGATGATCGCTGAGTTCCTTGGAGGCGTTTTCGACCTCGAAGAGGATCCGCTTGGCGCGTTCCAGAAAAACGGTGCCAGCTTCGGTCATCACGGCCTTGCGTCCAAGACGGTGGAAAAGCTTGTGACCAACCTCCTTTTCTAAGTTTAAAATTTGTTGGCTGAGAGAAGGTTGGGTGACGTTGCAGCGTTCGGCGGCGCGGGTGAAATTACCGGTTTCGGCGACGGCGACGGCATAGCGGAGTTGAGTCAGTTCCATAGGCGATTCCTATAACTAGGATAGGAAGATGCGATTTCAACTATTGAAACAGATGGGGTATGATTACGCAGTCGGCTTCAACCGGGGCCGCACCAACAAAGATAAATAATATGAAAACCAACCAACTCGTTGCCCTGATCATCCCTGGCGTAATCGCCGCGATCGTGCTGCTGCTTTCTTTTCGTTCCCCGGTTAATGCGGACACACTGATCGGCTTCGGCACGATCGCTGTGTTGCTGGCGCTGCTGGCGCTGGAATACCGCTTCAGCTGGAAACGTTTGCTCCGCCGCTAAAACGGCCCGCAAAACCCAACCTCGCAACGGGGCCGGAGCAATCCGGCCCCGTTTTTTTGCGCCCGTTTCGGGCGAACCGATGGGCCGGGCGGCACCGCGTTGAAACTTTTCTCGGCCGCTTTAGACAAACGGCGCAGGCCATGACGCTTCCTTGTCAACTTACCGCCATCCCCCGCATGGAGGCCCTTTCCAACGATGAATCCTGGCAACATTGGTTTCAGCTTTACGGCCCGAAACTGCTGCTCTGCGCCCGCCAGTGGACGCGCTCTTCGGCCGATGCCGAGGATGTGGTGCAGGAAGCCTTCGTGCGCTTCTGGCGGCACCAACGCCACCTCCCGGGCGAGCCGCTCGCGCTTCTCATCACCTCGGTGCGCCGAGCCGCCCTCGACCTCGCTCGACGTGACACGCGTCGTTCTGCCCGCGAAGAACGCGCCGACGGCGGGCTCGATGAACCGTCACCCGCTTTCATTTCTCCGTCCGACCACGACGAGCGCCGCGCCACGATGGAGGCGGCGCTGGCTCGTTTGCCCGTCGAGCAACGCGAAGTGCTCGTGCTCAAAATCTGGGGCGAACTCACCTTCGAGGAGATCGCCGCGCAACTCGATCTGCCGCCTAACACCGCCGCGTCGCGCTACCGTTATGCGCTCACCGCGCTCCGCAAAGAACTGACCGCCGCGGACTGCCATGGATAATTCCCTCGACGAATTCGCCGAACTCGAAGCCGAGTTGAAAACTCTTCGGCCGGTTGTGCCCTCGCGGGAGCTGGCGGCGCGGCTCGCGACCGGGCTTACGCCGAACCGCCGCTCGCAGCCATGGTGGGCGTGGACCGCTTTGCCGGCTGCGGCGGCCCTCACGTTGGGGATTTTTCTGGCCCGCCCGAGCGCACCAGTCGTCGTGGCGAACCCTGCGGTGGTGACGACATTCCGCCCGGTCGCTGCGGAGAACGTGCTCTATTCGGCGCGCGACGAAGGTTACGTCACGCTCGAGGACGGCACACCGGCGCGGCGCGTGCGCTCGAACTATGTCGACACCATCACGTGGAAAAATCCCCGCAGTAACGCCTCGCTGCGCTGGACGGTGCCGCGCGAGGAAGTCCGCGTCGTGCCCGTCAGCTTTCAGTAAAACGAAAATCCAAACTCACCGTTTCAAAACCAAACCCAGAATCAAAATGAAGATCTCGTTTCAAAAATTCATCCCCCTCCTCGGTCTTGCGACCGTGATGCCGCTCGCCCCGGCCCAGGAAAAATCCGGGCAGGGTTTTTCCACCTCGCGCGACGCCGCGCCCCACGCCGAGCGCCGCATCATCATCAAGCATGGTGCCGGCGGGCCGGCGGCGATGGAAAAAGCGCCGTTCCTCGGCGTCGAGACTTCGCCCGTATCTCCCACGCTCACCGCCCAGCTCAATCTGCCGAAAGGCGCTGGTCTCGTCGTGCAGAATATTGTTCCCGACAGCCCGGCGGCGACGGCGCTCAAGCCGCACGACATTCTCCTCAAGCTCGACGACCAACTGTTGATTGAGCCGCGTCAATTTTCCGTGCTCGTGCGCAATCACAAGGAAGGCGACGAGGTGACGCTCACGTTGGTCCGCGCCGGCAAGGAGACCACGGCCAAGGTGAAACTTGTGCTGCACGATGTGCCGAAATTCGCGATGGCGGGCGGCGATGGGTTTGAGTTTGGCGCGCTCGAAGGCGGCGGATTGCCGGGCATGGATCGCGCGCAGGTGGACCACTTCCTCTCGATGGTTCACGGTGCGCCGGGTCCGGCCGGTGCGCACGGGCAGATTGATCGCGTGGGTGGGTCGGGTTTGCACGTGACCACCGTGAACGCCGGCAACAGCAAGATGGTTTACAGCGACGACGCCGGCGCGCTCGAGTTGACGATCAACGACGGCAAGCAGTCGCTCGTCGCCAAGAACACGAAGGGAGAACAGCTTTTTTCCGGCCCCGTCACGACACCGGAGGAACGCAAAGCGGTGCCGTCCGACGTGCGTGAGCGGCTGGAGAAACTCGAAGGAATGCAGGAGTTCAGTTTCAAGACGGGTGACGATTTCCAGCCCGGTGAAATGAAAGTGATGACCGCTCCGGCGCGGCGCATCGCAGCACCATTACCGCCGGCGCCGATGAACCGGCCGCCGCAGTTTTTCTGAGAGCGGGTGTGAGAGGTAGGGCACGTTATCCTTAACGCGCCGCTTGCGCTCGGCGCTATCAGGAAGCGGAGTCGCAGCGGCGGGTTAGGGATAACCCGCCCTACCTTCTGCGGGAACCCTCGCGGTTTCAGGTCGGGCTGAGTTCGTCGCGCGCCGGCTTTTTGAGAAACGCCGACGTGACGAGCGAGATGATTGTCCCGAAAAACATGCCGCCGAGAAAACCGAACGCGGCTTGAATCGGCGGCTTGGTCATCATGCGGGTGACTTTCTCGACTTGCTCGAGTTGGACGCCGCTCATGCCTTTCGCCTCCATTTTTTCCATCTGACTTTGCACGATGATGTCGGTGAGGCCGGGGTTGATCACGGCGAAATAAACGTAGTTGGTGACGATGCCGAGGAGTGCGGCGAAGAGCGTGATCATCACGCCGGTGCCGAGCGCGCGGCCATAAGTGAACTCCTCGTGGGCGGGCAGTTCGGCACGGCGGGCTTTGGTGCCGAGCACGATGCACGTGATGCCGATCGCGAGGCCGCCGATGGCACCGATCCCTTGGGCGACGCCGAGTTTGGCGACGTCGGAATGGTAATTGAGAAAATACAAGGTGAGGTTGAGCACCGCACCGGCGAGCGACATCGCGAATCCATAAATGAGGCAGGTTTTCATCGTGCGGCAGCGTGGGCGGGCGGCGGGGGCAAGCGCAATGCCGCCCTTGACCAACGGTGCGCGCGGCGGATGAGCGGCGTGCATCGCCGCAGTGGGGGGGGCGGCTTCAGCGATTGTCGCCGTCGATCAGGCGCCCGAGGCCGCCGAGGACGGAGCCTTCCTCGCGTCCGCCGCGACCGGTTTGCGGCGCGGCGGCGTAGATGCGGCCGGCGAGCCGGGAGAACGGGAGGGATTGCAGCCAGATTTTTCCGGGGCCGCGCAGCGTCGCGAAGAAAAGTCCCTCGCCGCCGAAGAGCGCGGTCTTGATGCCACCGACGTATTGGATGTCGTAGTCGACGCTCGGTTGAAAAGCGACGATGCAGCCGGTGTCGACGCGGAGCGTTTCGCCGGGTTGCAGCTCGCGTTCGTAGAGCGTGCCGCCCGCGTGGATGAACGCGAGGCCGTCGCCCGTGAGGCGTTCGAGAATGAAACCTTCACCGCCGAAGAGACCGACGCCGAGGCGTTTTTGGAAAGCGATGCCGATGCTCACACCCTTGGCGGCGCAGAGGAAGGCGTCCTTCTGCGCGATGAGTTCGCCGCCGAGTTCGCGCAGTGGGATAGGCAAAATTTTTCCGGGATACGGTGCGCCGAAAGCGAGGCGGCGTTTCTGACCGGACTGGTTTTGAAACACCGTCATGAAGAGCGATTCGCCGGTGAGCAGACGGCGACCGGCACCGAGGAGCGAGTTGACGAAGCCGGAGGATTGCGCGGAGCCGTCGCCAAAGATCGGCTCCATCGCGATGCCGTCGTCCATGAACA
>JANYBX010000236.1 GCA_025360615.1 Opitutia bacterium | reverse complement strand
CGTGTTTGCCGGTGTTGCGCACCATGCCTTCGAGGACGCGCGCTTGGTCGAAGATTTTTTTGGCGACGGGATTGCGGGAGACCTCGTTGCGCAGTTCCTCGGATTTTTTAACGGCGTCTTCGAGCGTGATGTTGAGCTCGTCGGGGATCATCTTCGCGAGGCGGTCGGCGTCGGCGTAGGGGAGATTATGGACGCGCGAGATGTCGCGGATGACCATCTTCGCGCCGAGCGTGCCGTAGGTGATGATGTTGGCGACGCAGTCCTTGCCATATTTTTCGCGGACGTAGTCGATGACCTCGCCGCGGCGGCGCATGCAGAAATCGATGTCGAAGTCGGGCGGGGAAACGCGCTCGGGATTCAGAAAACGCTCGAAGAGAAGTTTGAAGCGAAGCGGATCGAGGTTGGTGATCGCGAGGAGGTAGGCGACGAGACAGCCGGCGCCGGAGCCGCGACCGGGGCCGACGGGAATGTCGTGCTTGCGCGCCCAGTCGATGAAATCCCAGACAACGAGGAAGTAGTCGATGAAACCGGTTTTGCCGATGATGCTAAGCTCGAAGTCGAGGCGCTCGACGAGGGTTTTGGCGAGGGCGGGATCGGAGAATTTTTCCGGTGTGGCGTAATCCACGCCATAGCGGCGGCGGAGGCCGGCGATGCAGAGATCCTTCAAGTAACCGGAGCGATCCATTTTCGAGGAGACCTCGGGGGGGAGGGGATATTTCGGGTAGCGTTCGCTGCCTTTCGGAAACGGAATCGTGAGGTCGCACATCTCGGCGACGATCTGGGTATTCGTGATCGACTCAGGCACTTCGGCGAAGACCCGCTCCATCTCGGCGCGGGACTTCAGATAAAATTCCTGCCCGGTGAAACGCATGCGTTTCTCCTCCTCGATCTTCGCGCCGGTCTGGATGCAGAGCATCGCATCATGCGGGCCGGAGTCGGTGGAGTTGACGTAGTGAACGTCGTTCGTCGCGATGATTTTGAGGTTAAACTCCTCGGCGAGTTTGAGGAGGCCGGGGATGATTTTCTTTTGCTCGGGGATGCCGTGGTCCTGAATTTCGACGAAGTAGTTTTCGCGACCGAAGATGTCCACGAAGCGACCGCAGGCTTTGCGGGCTTCGTCTTCCCGGTCGTGGAGAAGATGCTGCGGGACGAGCGAGGCGAGGCAGCCGGTGAAACCGATCAGGCCGTTGGCAAATTTTGCGAGGGTGTCGAAATCGGTG
Source organism: Opitutia bacterium (assembly GCA_025360615.1). Taxonomy (GTDB): domain Bacteria; phylum Verrucomicrobiota; class Verrucomicrobiia; order Opitutales; family Opitutaceae; genus Tous-C4FEB. The sequence continues at coordinate 1,839 of JANYBX010000236.1, read as the reverse complement.
CGGGGCTTGTAGTAAAAACCCTTGAGGTGTGCGTCGGAGACGAGCTTGAGGAGGTTTTGATAACCGGTGAGGTTTTTCGCGAGGAGGCCGAGGTGGAAAATGCTTTTGCCCTCGTCGTCGGAGCGGCCGTGTTTTTCGAGGCGGGAGGTCTCGACGAGGTAGAGTTCGCAACCGATGAGGGGTTTGATGCCTTTGGATTTGGCGGTGTTGTAAAAATCGATCGCGCCGAAAAGATTCCCGTGATCGGTGAGCGCGAGGGCGGGCATGCCGAGGGCGACGGCGCGGTCCATGAGGCGGTCGATCCGGCAGGCGCCATCGAGCAGGCTGTAATCGGAATGGACGTGGAGATGGACGAAATTCTGGTCGGCAGACGGCACGGTTCAGCTAAGCAACGGGGCGCACGAACCCGCGCAAGGCGGAAAGGGAATTCGCGGCGAAAGCTTTTTTTTATTTTTCCGGTTTCGTCGAGCTGGCCATGCGGAGCAGGGCAAGGGTTTCGGCGCTCGCGCCGGATTGCTCGGCGAATTCGAGCGCGGTAACTGGTCTCGATTGGATTTCTCCATGACGGCGAAAAGTGGCGCGGAGCGAGAGATCGAGCGGCGAAGCGGACGATCGCGTGAGCAACTGCAAGATCGCGAAATTACCGTGGATCGCGTGAAAGACCGGAGTTTGTCCGCCGACTCCACCGATGAGATCGCTGGGAGCGTTGAGATCGGCGCCGTGGCGCAGCAGCGTTTCAACGCATTCGCTTTCGCCGAACTCGACCGCGCAGTGCAATAGCGTGGCACCCCGGAGCGCGATGTTGCCATAGGGCAGATCGGGAAAGCGCCGAGTGAGCAGCGTGGGTTCACGACCGATGAGTTCGCCGAGCAGTCGGGGATCGCCACGATGAATCGCGAGCACGGGCGGCGTAACTTCGGGCGGAATGAATGGCTGGTGCGCGAGAAGAATCTCGAGGTAGCGATGCTTGCGGTCGTTGGGGCCGCGGCCGTAAGTCCCGAGAATATAAGAGAGCGGGCATTGCCAGCCGTATTTGGTCTGGACGGGCGGAAAGGAAACGTCGGCGCCGGCTTCGATGAGATAAAGCAAACCTTCGGGTTGAACGCACTCGCCCGTGCCGAAAACGATCGGGCCGTAAGCACCGGAGCCGTATTGGCCGTCGGGATCGGCGCCGTAGTCCAACAGGAGGTCGGCGGCAGCTTTTCGTGCCGGCCAGGTGGCAGCGTCGCCATACCACAGGACGTGCGCGAGCGATTGATCGAGGTGGTTGGGCGTGAAGGCGCCTGCTTCCAACAATCGGCGGACCTGTTCGAAATCGCGGGCGCGCGCCGCTTTCGGCAGGGGAGCATAGCGTTCGCCCGGAGCGAGCGCCGGATCCTGGCGATGCGTCATGGATGCAATCATGAGCGCGAGCTCAGGCCAGTTTTTGCAGCCGTATTCCTGCGCGAGTTGGTGGTGGACAGCGGTGAGCGGGAGGGACGGATCTTGTTTCACCCGGCGCTTGGCCTGTTTTTGCAGGTGCTCAAGGCTGGGATTGATGGGCACAATTTATTTGTCCCTTTGTTATGCATTGGTGACGCAACAGTGGTTTGGTGCTCCGGGGCTTCAATTCTTTCGAGGAATTGCGTATCTCGACGTGACGTTTATGACTCTTCTGGGTCTTGGCTTCTTTTCCACGTCGATTACCGAAGAGAAAGAGGAAAATACTCTTGGGCTGATGCTGATGGCGGGGATCAGCCCACTGGGAATTCTGGCGGGGAAATCGGGGGGACGCCTGTGGCAGGCACTGCTTCTGCTGGCCGTTCAGTGCCCCTTCATGCTGCTGGCCGTCACGATGGG
>JANYBX010000183.1 GCA_025360615.1 Opitutia bacterium | reverse complement strand
CCGCTACAGTTTTCGGCGGTCGGTGCTGGGCTGCGGGGGCCTCTACTCGAAAATCCGGTAGGCCTACCGGAAGTCCAGTAGGCCTACCGGAAATCCGGTAATCGGGAGCCTTCTCAATGTTTCGGCGACGGTGCGTAGTTGGCGGTGAACCGGTGCTCCGAATTTCCAATCAACGTTCATTTCCCCCCATGTCGTCCCCAAACTCCAAACTCCAAACTCCAAACCTAATCTGCTCACCGCAATCGCCGAGACCTGCGGCGGCGGTCGTGGTTGACGTTGAGCGAGCATCCGCCGCTTGGCAGGTGCTCGTGTTGAAGGCGGATCGCGTTTATGGCGCGGCGTTGCGGCATTCGCTGGAGCGGGTTTGGCTGAGCGCGGGCGTGCGGGCGGTGGGGAGTCTCGCGGAGGCGCGGGCGGCACTGGCGGAGCGACCGGTGGATTTGTTGCTCGCGGGCTTTGGCCTGCCCGACGGCGATGTGTTGCCGCTGCTCGATGGCACGGTGGCGGAGCGGGGTTGGCGTCGGGTCTTGATCGTGACGGGGCGCAAGGAGGAGCGGGTGCTGGCGTTGCTGCGGGCGGTGCCGATTGCGGGTGTCTTCGATCCGGAGCAGGAGGATCTCGCGTGGTTGCTGGCGGTGCTGCCAGAGGTCATGGCGGGGCGCACCTACTGGAGCCCGAGCGTGCTCGCGCGGTTTCAACGGACGACGGGCGGACGAGACACGCTGTGCCGCCGGCTGACGCGGGTGGAGTTGCTGGTGTTTTCCGCGGTGGGTGACGGCAGCGACAACGCCGTCGCCGGACTCCGACTGGGGATGAAGCCCTCGTCGGTGAAAAGCGTGCGAGGTGTTTTGCACGAAAAACTCGGAGTGCAGCACAAGGGCGAGCTGATCCGATTGGCCGTCGAGAGCGGCGTTGTCCGAATCACGGCCGGTGGAGTTCATCGTCCCGGCTTCGAGAATTTGCTGGCGGGGCACCGCGAGAAACGGCGCGGCAGCGGCGGACCGTTTCCGGTCGGGACGGCCGGCGCGCGGCCGGGCGGCGGGGCCGAGTCGAGCCCGCCGACCACCCTCATTTGTGGGTGATCGGCGGGCTTCCCATCGCGCGGGATTTCGCTCCGTCTCGCGCCCGTCCGGCGTGCGCCTTGGCCGCTCGGGCTTCTTTTTTCCACCTCCTGATTCGCTGTTACCTCATGAAATTCCGTCTCCCCTTCCTTCGGTCAAAAACTTCCAGTAGCCCGACTTTGGCTGCGACAACGATATCGGCCGCGTATCGCTCACCCGGCAAGACGGAGTGCGGTGGTCTGCGCGAGATGCTCCGCTTCAGCGCCCACGCGAGCTTGGCCGGGGCGGTGTTCCTCGGGGGCATGAGCCCTTACCTGCGCGCGTGTGAGGAAACCGAATATCACGTATTGCTTAATAACTATGGCCGCGATCCGAACGGTTGTTTGGTAACTCAACTGGAGTATTGGAATCAGACGTGGAATCCTTCGACTGGCACGCTAACCATATCGGGACACACCTTCGATGAACCCGAAATAACCGACTGCCCACCTCCGGCGGTATGCACATTGTGTGAGGATGAAGATGGGAACATGGTTCCCGATCCGGATTCCTGTGGCGGGGCAAATCCTTTTCACCCGGCCGACGGCAACGTCACGCGTGACATCCTCGATTTGAAAGTGCCCGGAGCGGCGGCGGGTCGGTTCGATTGGGGTTCGGCATCACAACACGGTGCCGCGGGAGGGCATCAACTATTTCGGCATTGGCGGCAATTGGCGCCATAGCTGGCAATACGATCTCATCCCCTTGAACGCGGGCGCCAAGCCCCGTCCGGCGATGGTCTTGGTTTACCCCTCGGGCGAGCAACGGCTGTTTGAACAGGCGGCAACCGGGCAATGGGCGCCCCTCACGAGGTTTCATGAAAAGGCCGCTGCCACTTCCGATGGGTTTGAGATCACGACGTTCGACGGCAATCGCCTGAAATTCGTGAGCAATATCGCCGCCGGGACGAAGCGGGTTTACGTCATGCGCACGCTCACCGACAACTTCGGGCTCGCCACCGCCTTGGGCTACAATGCGCGCGGCGATCTGACGCAGGTGACGGAGCCATCGGGCCGGCAGTTAAAGGTCACCTATAAGGATCAATCTTTCCAATCGGGACGGTGGAAAGAATTGGGAACCGTTAAGACGGCCCCATCATCCGGGCAGTGGCTGGAGATGGCCGTGCCGGAAGCGCTCCAGACCGTTTCTTTTCAGTATGTGCGGTTATTGGCGCCCAACGGAAAGCCGCTCGTGGTGGCCGAGGCGCAATTCTTTGTCGCGGGCAGCAGCACGCCTTTGACCGGCACCGCGAGTGGCACGGGCGAATTGCCCCAAACCGCTTTCGATGGCAATACCACGACTGTCTTTCGCGGTCTCCGTGGCTCGACAAACTTGGCGAGTTTCGACTTCGGTGCGAGCAACCCACGCAAAATCGCCCGCGTCCGGGTGCTCGCAGCCCAAGGGCAGGAAGCTGTTTTGACCAACGTGGTCGTCCAAGGCTTGGTCACCGCCCCCGAAGTTTGGCCCGTGATCACCCAAGTGACCGGCAGTGATGGGCGCTCGGTGAATTATGATTACGAGTTGCTGAGCGATCCGTTCACCGCTCAGGAGCACATCACGCTTTCGCGTGCGCGCTATAGTGATGGCACGACGGCGGGCTACCGCTACACTTACGCCACGCCCGGTCAGCGGCCTTTGCTCTCCGATGCCGATGATCCGCGCTATGAAGGTCGGGCCAAGCGCATACGCTATGCTTATCAGGACAACGACCAGCTCGGCATGATTCATCAGGAAATCAACCCCGCCACGGGCGGCGTGTATGCCAGCCTCGAACTCGATCCGCGCGATCCGCTCGCGCGCACGGTGCGCTATTCCGATCTGAAGGAAATTAAATATCGGGTGGCAGCCGACCGCCCGGTGATCGAGCAGCGCACCGATTCACTGGGTCACACCACGCGCGCCGAGCGCGATGCCAGCGGCCGGATCACCGCTCTGGTGGATCACACCGGACGCCGTGAACAAAAAACCTACGATGCCCACGGTCGCATCCAAACCTCGGATCGTCAGGGCCGCCTGCAAAAACAGCGCGATCGCGACGGCAACGACAGGATCACGCGCGAGGTTGACCGGACGGGACGTGAGACACGCTATGAACGCGATGGCAACGGCCGGGTGACGCGAATGACACGCGGGACCGACGAAGTCCGCGAGTTCGGCCACGATGCGCTGGGTCGGATCACGTCGTTTCGCAGCAGCAAGGGCGGCCTGCACCAATTCACCTACAACAGTCAGGGCCTAAAGGCCTCATGGACGGACCCGGTCGGAAACACGGCCCGCTACGGCTACGATGCCAACGGCCGCCTGACCGCAATCACCGATCCGCTCGGGCGAGTCTCGACTTTTGAACGCAACGAGCGAGGCCTCGCGACCAAAATCACGGCGTTCGACGGCACCGCGAAGCAGTTCGCTTACGACAGCTATGGCCGCAAGGTCGCGCAAACCGACGAGCATGGCCGCACCAGCAAATTCACTTATGACGAGCTCGGCCGGGTAATCCGACAGGAAGATCATGCCGGCCGGGTGACGACATTTGACTTCACGGAGCTTCCGCAAGGCTGCGGCTCGTGCACGCTCGTGCCCCAGCCTTCGCGCATCGTCCATCCCGATGGTTCGGTTGAAAAACTACTCTACGACACCGAGGGTCAATTGATTGCGCGCACCGTCGCGGCCGCCACCTCGGCGCAAGCGACTGCGCTTTACGGTTACGATGCCGATAACAACCCAGTTTCCACGACCGATCCACTGGGCCGCGTCACGCGCTTCACCTACGACGATGAGCATCATCGCCTCTCACAGACCGATCCCCTCGGCCGCGTGACCAAGTGGACCTACGACGACGATGGCAACGTGCTGACGACGACGGCACCCGATGGAGGCGTGACGAAGATGACCTACGACAATTTCAAGCACTTGCTCTCCACGACCGATGCCGCCGGCAACACCACCCGCACCACCTACGATGCCAACGGGCGTGTGACCTCGATCACCGATGCGCACCGAGACACCACCCGCTTTCTCTATGACGATGGCGGCCGAAAAATCGCGACGATCTACGCCGATGCCAAACGCCAGACCTGGGCCTACGATAACGCAGGCCGCGTGAACAAAACCGTCTCGCCCGACGGCGTGGTCGCGACTACCACCTACGATGCCGGCAATCGCCCACTGAAAATTGCGCGCGTCATCCCCAACGCGCCATCCGAGACCGCAACCTTCACCTACGACGCCCTCGGCCATCGCCTCACGGCGACCGATCCGCTCGGCCGCACGACCAAGTGGACCTACGATGCCCGCGGTAATATTCTCACCGTGATGCGTCCCGATGGCATCGTCGCCACGCGCAACACCTACGATGCGCAGGACAATCTTCTCGCCACGACCGACGCCGCCGGGGCGACCACCACCTTTACCTACGATGTCGCGCGCAACCAAACCTCGCTCACCGACGCCAAGGGCAACACCTACCGATTCACCTACGACGCCCTCCGCCGCAAGACCTCGATGACCTACCCGGACGGCAGCACGGAGACGTGGGGTTACGATTTGGCCGGCAGCCCAACCACCTTCATCAACCGCGCCGGCCAGACGAAGGTCGTGGCCTACAACGCTGGCAACCAGCCCGTCGCGGAAGCTTGGTCAAACCCGTCCTCCAGCACCACGGGCGCAGCACCCGCATTGCTCCTGCCCACCGCCTACACCTACGACTCGGCCGGTCGGCTCAAGCTGGTCGATAACGGCAACGCCAAGCTTGCCTACACTTACGATAAGCTCGGTCGACTCGACTCCGAGACCAGCGATCTCTCAGCGCTCGTCCCCGGTCTCGACGACCACACGGTCAAATACGCCTACGACGAACTCGGTCGCCGCTCGGACCTCATTTATCCCGACCGCACGAAGGTCAGCTACGACTACGATGTCCGGGGACGCCTCACGACCATCGACTCCTCCGGTGGAGGCGGGACGCCCTCGTCCCGCAATGGCACCCCGCTCGCCACCTATGGCTACAACGCGAAAGGCCAGATCGCCAAACTCACCCGCGACAACGGCGTGGCCACGACCTACACCTACGACATGGCCGGGCAACTGACCGATGTAACACACGCGAACGGCGGCACCGTGCTCGCCAGCTCGCGTTACACCCTCGACATCCTCGGTCGCCGCACCGCCCAAACCCGCGACGATGGCATCACCGAAACCTATGGCTACGATGCGACCAGCCAGCTCACCTCCGCCGACTACGGCACTGCGCCCGCCAAACGCGAAACCTTCGCCTACGATCCCGTGGGCAACCGCACTCAGGTAGGGCGCGTTATCCCTAACGCGCCGTCAACGACGACGAATTACACCACCAACGCCCTTAACCAATACACCCAGATCGATCAAACCGCCTCAGGCCTGACGCCTCAAGCCTCGCGCCTCGTTTACGACACCAACGGCAATCTCACGAACGACGGCAAGCAACTCT